>NZ_JBMLRC010000432.1:0-15333 GCF_049241225.1 Emticicia sp. | reverse complement strand
ATTCAGGTAGGATTTCCTGGGCCTGGCAGTTGGCGAATGAGATTTAACAGTGATTGGGAAGGATACGACAATGATTTCGATAATCATTTCACCCAAGAAACCGTTATCATTCCCCAAGATATTAATGGAAAATTTATCTCCCAACTTTCTGTAGGAGCATACAGTACCGTTATTTATTCACATGATTAATAAAACTGAAATCGTACCTTAAACAAATTTTAAAAATGAAAAAGTCAATCAAATTTATTATAGCCGTATGTGCTATTGGTGTATTTACATTAACAAGTTGCTCACGTAGCGAAAAACAGGAAGTAGCTGATGATGTACAGAATGCACAAGAAAAAGTAGAAGATGCGGCTGATAATACTGCCACAGCTGTAAAAGATGCTGCCAACGAAACGGCCGAAGATATAGAAAATTCACGCAAAGAATTGAAAGCTAAAATCGAAGAGCGTCGTGATAAAATCAACGATGAATTAGATGAGCTTGATGCTAAACTAAAGAAAGCTACCAGTAAAGAAAAAGCTAAGTTGGAAGAACGTCGTGAAAAATTGAAAGCTAACATAAAAGAGCTTGATAATGACATGACCGAAATCGGTAAAGATATTAAACGTGACTGGAAACAGTTTAAGCGTGACCTCAACGATAAGATTGATGCCATGCAAGAAAAAATTGAAGAGTAAGTGGTTGTTTTTAAGTATATATAATAGGTAAAATCAGAAAAGAGCCGTGCATTTGCATGGCTTTTTTTTATGCCTCCTAAATAGCTTCATACCTTACCAATCTACACATTTTTATATCCCAAAATGGGGTATATATTCTACACTTTTTCTCATTTACAGTATGTTTGTATTTGCTTAACTAATTGATAATAAGGCTTTTGTGTATTTGTTTGGAGAAAAACGTATAGAGGTATAATATTTTATGTATATCATATATCAAACCAAAAAATATAACAATAAAAAGAGGTTTAATCATGAAGACAAATAGAATCATAGCCATCACGTGTGTAAGTGCAATGTTGGCATTTAGTACAGAGCCTGTATTGGCTCAAACCCAAAAGAAAGCCCCTCTCAAAAAATCACAAAAAGGTGCCGTAATTGGTGCTGGCTCAGGGGCAGTTATTGGTGGTATAATCGGAAAGAATAAAAATAATACAGCTATCGGGGCCATCATTGGTGCAACTGTAGGTGGTGCCGCAGGAGCAGTCATTGGCGACATCATGGACAAAAAAGCCGAAAAACTCAAAGAAGGCTTAGGCGAAAATGCTAAAGTCGAAAGGGTAGGAGAAGGCGTAAAACTTACGATGGATAATAATCTATTGTTTAACTTTGGTTCTGCTGTGTTATTGCCAACAACTAAGACCAGCCTCAGAACAGTTGCCGATAACTTGAAGAAAGACTCACAAATAGAACTTCTAATTGAGGGAAATACAGATAACGTTGGCTCAAACGATTATAATCAACGATTATCAGTGCTACGAGCCAGAGCCGTGAGTAACTTCTTGATAAGCGAAGGCATAGCAAGCAACCGAATCAAAACCGTGGGTATGGGCGAGGGCAATCCGATTGCCAGTAATAATACTGAAACAGGCCGCCAACAAAACCGTCGTGTAGAGATTGGAATTTATGCCAGCGAACAAATGAAGAAAGAAGCAGGCTCACCTGTAAGTCTTAAATAAAGAAAAATCATAGGGTAGAAGTACAGCTAAATTAGCACACAACTTTATTACAATTCATCAACAAACTTTTCACTAAAAACAAATTAAAATCATGAAAAATCGAATCATAATCACAGCTTTTATTGCAGTTTTGGGCCTTTTTCAGACAATTAATGCCGACGCACAAAAAGCCCGCTCGGGTATAAAAGGAGGTTTAAATGCCTCGAATCTCTACATCGACAACATCAGCGACCGCAATCCTCGATATGGATTTAATGTAGGCTTGTTTACTCAAGTACCGCTCATTGAAGGTACATTGTATTTACAACCCGAAATTGGCTATTCGACCAAAGGAACAACCGCTCGATATAATATCTTGAATACGTTTCAAGGCGAAACCACTTTCAAATTAGACTACGCCGAAGTGCCACTTTTACTTACTTATAAAATCGGTAATGTAATTGATATTCAGGCAGGTGCGTATGGTGGATATTTGGTAAACGCTTCGTCAAAGAGTAAGGCAGATAATGGCTCGTCGAGCGAAGTATTGTTGAATAAAGACAATTACCGAAGTTTCGATTATGGTCTTTCGGCGGGGTTGAATATTTACTTCGGAAAACTGATGGTGGGTACTCGCTACAATCATGGTCTTCAACAAATTGCTAATACCGATGCAGCTCGTACTTTCTTAGGCGATTCTAAAAACTCGGTTGGTCAAGTACACATCGGAATCACATTCTAATCAAATACACAAGAAGTATGGGTCATTTATGACTCATACTTTACCCCAAAAAATATCCATATTTTTTTATAATCATTTCACACTAAAACATTTATCAATCATGACAAGCACAAAAGAAGAATTATTGAAAGAAGCAGCACAACATAAAGCCGAAACTCTTGACAAAAAAGTTGATGTTGCGAAAGCCGAACTACAAGAAAAAGTGGATGAAGCAAAAATTGGAGCCGTAGAATTGGCCGAAAAAGCCCAAGATAAGTGGGAAGATTTGAAAGATGGAATTAAAGAAACTTGGGAAAAAGCTAAAGATAAGGCCGAAGAAATTGGCGATAAAGTATCTGATAAAGCTCAAGAAATTAAAAAAGACATTAGAGAGAAACTAGATTAGTGTCGCGTCAAATATTAAAGGAGGCTGCTTGAAAAGGCAGCCTTTTCTATTTGTAAGCCATTAGCTTTAAAGCCCTCAAAGGCTTTCATTGAAGATATCAGAAATGCTATATTTGTGCACAAAATACTTGGCTAATTGCATCGAGAAATTAGCCATGAGAAACATCAATAGCCAGAAGACTCTAAACCAGTCTTAAATACAGCGTTAAAATGATTTATTGTATATTGGTTAGTCAACAAATCTACGTAGCCTATGAGCGATTTTAGTCCACCGTAACAATCGATTTTTTCGGGCAGATGCTACTCGTTTTAATTCCGAATTCCCATCAATACAATTTTTCTGTAATTACGAATTTTATTAAAAGCTAAACTTGCATTGATAGATTGATTTCTTAGAGCAGAGATACAGCAAGAAAAAATCCCCAGTTATTTAAAACTTGGGGATTTTTTCTTGCTATTTTATTCGAAAGATATTTTTAGCAAACTGACGTACTATAAAGGGAAAACTGATACCATAACAAAATTTACAGCAAAACACTCTGAATTTTGCGTATATCCAAAGGCTTTTCAATAAATCCATCAGCACCAAGTGCTAAGGCCTCCTCACGTAGCGAACTAATGGCCGTAATCATCACTAACTTTGAATTAGGAAGCAACTTCCTGAAAGTTTCTAAGCACTCAATTCCAGTGCCATCAGGGAGGTTATTATCCAAAAAAATCAGTTGTGGTTTTTCAGCAATTAGTTTTTCAAATCCATCAGCTAAAGTATGTACTTTAAGAGATGGAATTCCGAATTTTTTTAGTAACATTCCTAGCAGAAGACAAGTATCTAATTCATCATCTACAATTAATGCTTTCGGATAAAGCTGTTCAAATCCATCCACATTCATTTTGTGTTGTACATTTATAGAAAAGTAATTATGCCCGACCAGGTGCTTTCATTCAGTGTTAAAACTTTCAATCGGACATTTTTTATGAAAATACTTATGATCATTAAGAAAGCTCATATAATAATCACACATATTATTATTAACAAAAAAATCATGCCAATAAACTTAACAGCATTTACCTTATGAGTTGGAATGTGCCCGATTTGTAGAAAAATTACCTCAAATTAAATACAAATTCTTTAAAAATCAATCGGAATGATATTTTTATATTATACATCAAAACAGAAGATGTTTTTAAAAATAATTTCAACAATAGTTTCAAAATTCTAAATTTTTAACACAATGACAATGACAAAGAATTCAAAAATCATCATAGGAGTAGCAGCAGCTGCTGCCGCAGGTGCCGCAATAGGTTTATTATTTGCTCCGGAAAAAGGTGCTAAAATCAGAGAGAAAGTACGTGAGGTAGCTAATGATTTTGCAACCGATCTATTAGACGTTATTCAAAGAGGTGGTCGTCAATATACCGATTCAGTTGATGGTATTGAAGATTCGGCAAAGCGTTTGAAATCAAAAGCAGTTGGTAAAGTTGCCGAATTGAAAGACCGTTTTCAAGATAGTGTTGAAGATGCCAAAGACGCAGTAAACGCATAATAAAATAATCGTTAAAAGGTTGGGGTTTTATGTAAACTCCAACCTTTTAAATTTCTAAAAAATCAAATTAATGCAACTGATAGAATCTGCCACCGAAATAAAAGAACGAGCCACTGATTGGTTCGACTCAGTAACCGAATATGCCGAAGCTCGTTGGAATTTAGGAGTATTGGAGTTGTCTGAAAAAGCTGCCAAGTCAGTATCAAACTTTGCATCGGCACTGATTATTGGCATTATTGGGGGGCTAATGATGTTTTTTATGAGTTTGGGTTTGGCTTGGTATATTGGCCAAAAATTAGATAATATGCCTCTAGGTTTTGTGATAGTAGGCTTTATTTATGGGCTGATAGGCGTAGTTTTATATACGATTCGTGAAAGATTCATCAAGCTTCCAATTATCAATACATTTATAAAAAACTTCTATTATGAAAAATAATATTCAAAGTCTTGATGATTTGAAGGCCGAAAGAGCCAGGCTTAATAATCAGATGCAGTTATCGAAAATAAGTATGAGAAATGAAATAGCTGCCATCAAGGAAGAGTTGAATCCCGCTCGACAAGCCGTAGGGGTCTTAAATAATGTACTTACATCGCCCAAAAAGGGATTGTTGAATATTGGCATTGGCCTTGGTGTTGATATACTTCTACGTCGAACGCTGCTGGCACGTGCTGGTTGGCTTCCAAAATTAGTTGTACCATTTGTAATACGCAATGTAGCTACTAATATGGTACATAAAAACGGTAAATCAATTGTTGAGAAAGGACTTATTTGGTTGAAGAATGCAACCGAAAAACCCACACTTTCTGCGAAAGAATAATCAGAAAGAGTTTATAATTCAACGACTTATCTTTTAATTGGTAAATAACTTAACTCAAGCCAAAATTTGCTTAAAGTCTTAATGGCATCGTTGAGGCCTTCGTACGACGATGGCTTAGTCATGAAACAGTTTGCACCTAATGTATAACACATTTCAATATCCTGTGGTGCGTTAGAGGTTGTCAGAATCACCACAGGGATTCTTCTAAGCTCCGGATTGCTTTTGATAATTTTTAACGCCTCTCTGCCATCTATCTTTGGCATATTTAAATCCAACAATATTAGTCCAACCGAAATATCTTTCTTTGAGTTATTCAGATACTCAAGTAATTCTTCACCATTTTTAAGGTATATAGTTTGGTTATTGAATTTAGTGTCATTAAAGATTGATTTAACTAAATATAAATCATCTTCGTCGTCGTCACAAATTAAAATTGAGGCGTTTCGGTTCATCATTGTCGAATTTAATAGGGCAAATATACATGAAAAATTGCACCTTTATACTCATTTTTTACTTCAGCTAATATATATCCGTTATGATTAGTCACAATTCTTCGGCAAATGGCTAATCCAATACCGGTTCCCTCGTATTCATTTTTATTATGTAATCTCTGGAAAATCGTGAAAATCTTTTCGCTATATTGTTCTTCAAAGCCGATACCGTTATCCATAAACGTAAGTTTGTGATAAACCTTTTCTTGTTGTATCCCTTCGGCATTTGGAATCTCATTTCCAACAACTTGCTTGTACTTAATTTCGATTACAGGACTTACGTCGGGCTGACTATACTTAATAGAGTTTGAGATAAGATTATTGAATAATTGAACTAATTGTACGCTTATCCCCTTGACTTTAGGTAGATTTTTGCTATATATCATTGCTTTTTTCTGGTGTATTAACTCCGAAAAGTCTTCTTTTGTTTCATTCAATACCCAATTTAAATCAACTTCTTCAAAAGCATAATCTTTTAGATTTGTAATTCTCGAAAACGTGAGCAAATCATTAATCAAAAGTTGCATCCTACTGGCCGATTGATTAATTTTCTGGATATTATTTTTGGCTTCATCGCTAAGTTCATTAGAATATCTACTGAATAGACGTTCGCCAAAAGCCCTAATTTTTCGTAGAGGCTCTTGTAGATCGTGTGAAGTGATAAAAGCAAATTGCTCAAGCTCAGCGTTTGTGTGCTCTAACTCTGAAAGTTTATGCTCAAGCGTTGTCTGCAAAGCTATTCGCTGTCGGAGTTCAAGATAAAGCATTCGAAAAAATATGGCCAAAAACACTAAAGCAACCACCGATAACCCCAATAAATAATAAGTTATACTTTTATCGCTTTCGTTTTGAAGCTCGTTTCTATAATTTAGTAAAGCTTCTTCGTCTGTATCTACTTGTTTAGAAAGACGCCGTATTTTATCCATGTAATACTTTCCCAAATAGAGTTTTAGGGTATCAACCGATTTTCCATTTTTTATTCGATCTATATTCTCCCTTATTGCTTTCAAGCGTAAATCGGTCAATAATTTAATTGAGTCCAAACGCTTAGATTGTATATTGTTATCTTTTATTAGATAGCTTAACTGATTTAATGTAGAATCGATGCTTCCTTCGCTCTCAGTAAACGGTTCGAGAAAATTTTCATTACCAGTAAGCAAAAAACCTCTTTGTCCAGTTTCGGCATCAACCAAAATCTTTATTAATTCTTTATTCATAAACCTTACCTGATACGTATGGGTTACGTCGTCAGTTCGCTTTCCCATTTCTTTAAGATTCGAGTAAGTTATCCAGCTGAGTAAGCTAAGCATGGTGATGCTTATTATAATCGAAAAGACAAAACTTAGTAAAGCCTTTGGGAATGTGAAAGAAGATAGATAGTTGGGGAAAAAATTACCCAATATATTGTGGAAAAAATTCTTCATTTCGGGATTTTATTTTCATTCAATACATAGTTTTTTGGGGAATATATATGAGTCGAATAATATTTTTGCACTAATTTCCTTCAAACATAATAATTTTATGTAGATTCTATCATGATAGATATGTATTAAATTAAAATGCTAAATATAAATGCTACCGAATCAATGATTAGGTACGTTTTTTTCTTTATCAAAAAAACTTATTCCCTAAAAAATTGTTCCCATGCTAAATTTCATCCAAACTCAAAAACAAACACTCAAAATTTCGCCTTCACAAATTCAGTTGCTGAATTTTTTTCAACTGAATTCGCTTGAGCTTGAGCAATACATAAAGAATGAATTAGAAGAGAATCCAATTTTGGAAGAAGGAAACAGCCAGAATGATGACCCGGCGGATGAATCTTTTAGTGCCGATGACCGCACCCAAGATTACATGGATTGGGATGAGTTTAATGATGACAACATGCCTGACTATCGCACCAGAGTAAATAATTTTTCTGAAGATGACACATACTTTGCACCAACACTAGTAGAAAGCATTGGCTGGCGTGATGAAGTAAAAGAACAGTTTCATCTACTAGTCAATAGCGAACGCCAACGATTTTTGGCCGACTACTTAGTTGATTCGTTGAGCGATGAGGGTTATCTACAAGTAAGCCTCGATTCATTAGTTGATGATGTGTCGTTTTCGAGTGGAATCTTTGTTGACGAAGATGAAGTACAACGTCTGATCGATATCTTGCGTAAACTTCAACCAATTGGTTTAGGTAGTAGTAATTTACAGGAATGTCTATTGATGCAACTAGAGCGTATCAATTGTCCTAGTGCCAAAGTGGCTCAAAAACTGGTCAAAGAGCATTTTGATGAGCTAGCTACACGAAACTATGATAAATTGAAGCGTATATGCACATTTAGTGTTGAAGAAATCAAGGAGGCGGTAGCTTTAATAGCTACGCTAAATCCACAACCAGTAGTGGGTGGCCAAGCAGCCACCACATTGGCCATAAAAGATAATGTAATTCCTGACTATATCATAACCGTAGAAGGAGAGTTGCTCGAAGTATCGCTAAATAGCCGAGGAATTCCGCCTTTGAGCATCAATAAATCATATTCAGAGGCCCTAGGAGGCTCTAAAGAAGTTAATAGTTATCTAAACTCTAAGATTAATGCTGCTAATTGGCTCATTGAAGCTATTCAGCAACGAGAAAATACGATGCTAAAAACCATGAAAGCAATCGTAAAACAACAAAAAGAGTTTTTTATTTCGGGAAATATAAGATTACTGAAACCGATGGTTTTGCAAGATATTGCCGATTTGATAAAGATGGATATTTCGACGGTTTCGCGAGTTACGAGCGGAAAGTATGCTCAAACTCCTTTTGGTATTATTCACCTCAAAGATTTATTTACTGAAGGGATGAAAACCGATAATGGCGAAGAAGTATCGAATCGCCAAATACAGTTAGTCATTGAAGAATTAATAACCAAAGAAGATAAAAATAATCCTTTAAATGATTTCCAACTGACAGAATTGTTATCTCAGCGTGGTTATCAGATTGCAAGAAGAACGGTTGCAAAGTACCGAGAAATATTGGGTATCATGCCATCAAATCTTCGCCGTACACTATAAATATACTTAAAAAATCAAGTTACGACTTTAAAATTACACCCCTATGGCACAACGCATATTGATCATCGACGACGATACAGATATTTGTCTTTTATTACGTCGGTTTTTAGGTAAAAATGGCTACGATGTGGCTATTGCTCATGATGGTACTACTGGTTTGGCTACCTTAGAAACGTTTACGCCAGATTTAGTTCTAACCGATTTTAGATTGGGCGATATGGACGGAGCAACAATTCTGGTCAATATAAAAGAAAAATTGCCGCACGTACCTGTGCTTATCATCACGGGCTACTCTGATATTAAAATTGCCATCAATGTCATGAAACAAGGGGCGTATGATTATATCACTAAGCCACTCTTTCCTGATGAAATCTTACTGACTATCAAGAAAGCTCTGAGTCAGCCCACACATTATGTGCATACGAACGAAGGTTCGAATGATAACATCGAAAGTAAGTCGACGTCAACGCCAAGAAAAGATAAAAAGGCTAGTTATATTCTGGGAGAGGGGCCCGAATCAGTTCATTTATACAAACAAGTTGATTTAGTTGCACCTACCAATTACAGTGTTTTGATTTATGGCGAAAGTGGCTCCGGCAAAGAAGCCGTAGCTCTCGAAATTCATAAACGTAGTAAACGTGCAGCTGGTCCATTTGTAGCCATGGACTGCGGTGCAATTTCGAAAGACTTAGCAGCTAGCGAACTTTTTGGCCACGAAAAAGGCTCGTTTACCGGGGCTTTAGGCCAGAAGATCGGGCATTTCGAAATGGCTGACGGAGGTACTCTGTTTTTAGATGAAGTCGGCAATCTGCCTTATGATATTCAAGTATCGTTACTTCGTGTAGTTCAAGAACGCAAAGTGCGAAGAATTGGCGGCAATAAAGAAATGGCCGTAGATGTACGTCTGATAGTTGCCTCAAACGAACGCCTAATTGAAGCTGCTCGCAAAGGTAAGTTTCGTGAAGATTTATATTATCGTTTCAATGAATTTAGTATTGATGTACCACCTATTCGTGAACGAAAGGAGGATCTAATTTCTTTTGCTCAATTCTTTCTTGATAAAACTAACGAAGAGCTTGGTAAAAATGTCAAAGGATTTTCGCAAGAGGTTATGCGGGCATTCAGAGAGTATCCATGGCCGGGCAATTTACGAGAAATGCGAAACGTCATTCGTCGAGCTACGCTTCTTTCTGAATCTGATTTTGTTGAGGCAGGTACATTGCCATTCGAACTCATCAATTATAATCGCTTATTGTTCAATGAGCCAAATGTCAGTACACCTGCCCCAGCCCCTGTACCGACTACTCCCGCACCCATACAACAAGATACGCCAAGGTATTATACACAACCAGCATCGCCTGTGAGCTCGCCTGGATCAGCGGCATCATTGCCCACAAAAGTTGACTTGAAATCAACTGCTCTTGATGCCGAGTATGAAATGATATTGACAGTTTTAAAGCAAGTAAAGTTTAATAAGACCAAAGCTGCTGAAGTTTTAGGTATAGACCGAAAAACACTTTATAATAAAATGAAACAGATTAACCTGAATAACTAAACTATGGAGAATTCTGAACTAAGTTGTAGTGAATTTGGGCTTTCGTTGATGGCAAAACAGATAGAAGTTTTGGTTAGAAATTTGCCACAACTCATTTATGTTTATGATTTAAAGCTACGCAAAATAGTTTTTATAAGCGACCGAATCACTGATATCTTGGGGTATTCCAAGCAAGATGTTGAGGCTATGGGTAACTCCATTGCTCCAATCATGGTTCATACCAATGCAGCAGCATTCGCAAAAGATACTTTGGAGAGGTTTGATGCCATGATTTTCGGCGAAAAGTATGATTTTACATTGGCATTTCGTCATAAAAATGGCGAGGTTCGAACCTTGAAATATTCAGCAAGTCTTTTACAACAAAACGATAAAGGCGAAAATACATTTGTAATGCTCATAGGCGAAGACGTTACTGAGCAGATATTAAGACAAGAAATTTTAGAGTTCAGAGATCTTTATAATGATGATGCCGAGCGAGTATTTCAATATGGATCATGGGAAATGACTGAAACAAGCGATTATGTAAAATGGACTGATGGACTTTTTGAATTATTGGGTATTGCAAAAGAACAGTTTCCAAATAACCGAGTACCACGCGGATTTTACTATAATTTTGTGCCAGCATCGGAGCGAGAAAGTCTTCGAGCTGAGGTAAATAGTATTATTGCTTCTCGAACGCCCTATCACGAAATTACGCATCCCGTAATAAGTATTGATGGACAAACTAAGTATGTTTTCTTACGCATGCAAATCTTTGTCAATAATAACGTTACGGTAATTATGGGTTCGGTGGTTGATAATACGCATAAGATAAAAGCCGAAAAAGCCTTGAACGACCAAATGTTGCAGCTTCAACGCCAGCATACACAAATGGAAGAGGCAGAATCTATCTTCAAATTTGGAAGTTGGGAGTTCAGTATAAATGAATCTAATTTCAGATGCTCAGAGGGTATGTTTAAACTACTCGAGCTGGATTCTCATCTTTATCCGCAGAGTATTGTATCACTTGATTTTTACACAAGTTTTGTGCATCCAGAAGACATTCAGGCCGTACGAGATTATACATTAAAGGTTTTGGCCGAACAAAGACCTTTTTATGAAATCGAACATCGAGTGATTGATTCGACAGGCCTTGTTAAAAACGTAATGCTTAGAGCAAGAGTGCAATATGACGAAGGTGGGGGTATACTTAGAGCCATAGGCGTAACGGCCGATTTGACCGAAATCGAAACTTATCGTCGAGAACTCGAACTTCAAGTGGCGGCACTCAACCGAAGTAATCAAGAGTTAGAGCAGTTCGCTTACGTAGCTTCGCACGATTTGCAAGAGCCACTACGAAAAATAAAAGCTTTTGGTGAGCGTCTAGAAAAAAAATACAAAGATGTAGTGGGCGAAGAGGGGAAGTTTTTTATTGACCGAATGATCAATGCTTCTCAACGTATGAATACACTCATCGATGATTTATTGACTTATTCGAGGGCATCCAGAGAAATCGAAAATCCAAAAGAAATATCTCTCAATGATATCGTAAAAAATGTAATAGAAGATTTAGAAATAAAGATTCAGAACGAGAGTGCTCAAATTATAGTCGGCGATTTGCCTGTTATTGAAGCACAAGCCGTTAAGATGCAACAATTATTTCAAAATCTTATAGAAAATGCTTTGAAATTCAAAAAAGCCGAAGTTTCGCCGATTGTAAAGATAAGTGCCGAAAAAGTCAAAAAGGTGGAGTGTCTTAAAGCCTTACATCTAAATCCGCTACTCGAATATTTTCAGTTTACAATTGGTGACAATGGGATCGGCTTCGACTCCAAATATGCCGAATCTATTTTTGCGATCTTCCAACGCCTTCATGGTCGTACAGAATATGAAGGAACAGGCTTGGGTTTAGCCATTTGTCGAAAAATTGTCGAAACTCACGGAGGATGTATTACTGCAAAAGGTGAAGAAGGTATAGGAGCAACTTTTATATTTTATCTACCTACAACAAAAAAATAAAAATTTACCATGGCAAATAGTAAAAAAAAATTGGTGATTTTGGTGGCTGATGATGACGAAGATGATCAATTATTTACAAAGGAAGCTTTTGAAGAAAGTAAATTATTGGTTGACATTCGCTTTGTTAATGATGGGCTCGAACTGCTCGATTATTTAAAGCAGCAAAATAAATATGCAAATTCAGAAGATTGCCCGAAACCTGCATTGATTTTGCTCGATTTGAATATGCCTAAAATGGATGGTCGTGAAGCATTAAAAGTAATAAAATCAGATTCAAAATTAAAATTGATTCCAGTAGTAGCACTTACAACCTCAAAGGCAGAGCAAGATGTATTGAAAACCTACGAATTGGGCATTAATAGCTTCATAACTAAACCCGTAACAATTGCTGATTTTATCGAAATAGCCCAAACATTAGGGCATTATTGGCTCGATATTGTGCAACTCCCTCAAAATCCCAAAAAATGATTAATAAAGCCGTTAAACTTCTAATTGTTGATGACGATGAAGATGACTTTTATCTCACATCTGAGTATTTAAATGAAATTCCATCGAAGAAATTCGATATTATTTGGGCAAGTTCGTTCAACGAGGGCATCAAACACCTTTCTCATACTAAATTTGATCTTTGTTTTTTCGATTTCCGTTTGGGAGTCAGAACAGGTATTGATTTACTAAAAGCTGTAAGTGAGATGGGTATCAACACTCCCGTAATTTTGTTTACGGGTAAAGGCGATAAACAAGTCGATAACGAGGCCATGAGGTTGGGAGCGATGGATTATTTGGTAAAAACCGACTTAGATGCCGAAAAACTCGACCGCTGCATCAGGTACGCTCTTGAGCGTTCTGAAGCCGTGAAGCGTTTGCGTGAAAACGAAACTCGTCTCAAAAGTATTTTTGAACAAATGAAAGAAGCAATCGTCTTAAAATCGACTGAAGGCTTTATTTTTTATCACAACAAAACTGCTTACGATTTATTGGGCTTCGAAAACTCAGATTCACCTAATCTTAGCTTTCGGTCCTTTTTTGCTGATACTACTGACTATCTGAGATTTAAGCAAATTCTCGAAGCCAACAATTCGATTGAAAACTACGAGATTTGGATGGTCAATAGAAATACCGAGCGAGTGCTTTGCTCGCTTAGTGCAAGTAAACAAAATGATAGTGAGGGTAATATCTACTATCTGATTGTTATTCAGGATATTACATCAAGAAAAAAACTCGAACGTGACCGACTTTTATCCGAAAAATCTGCTTCTACGGCACGTTTGGCACGTACGCTCGCACACGAAGTTAGAAACCCATTGACCAATATTCATCTCTCACTCGACCAACTCGAACCCGAGTTAGTCGATGAAGACCTCAAGCTATTTACAGATATTATTAGGCGAAACAGCCTCAGAATCAATACCTTAATTACCGAACTTTTAGAATCATTCAAGCCGAAAGAAACCATTCTGACTGCGGTTTCGATAACCGAATTAATCGAAAAAGCATTGAGCGAAGCCCTCGACCGAATCAATCTAAAAAAGATTACTTTAGTAAAAAACTTTGGCGAAGATTGCACACTGAATCTCGACCAATCGAAAATAAAAATAGCGTTTTTAAACCTCATAATCAATGCCATTGAGGCAATGGAAGCCGAGAAAGGAATCCTAACGATTCTGACGAGCGTTCAGGGTAGTTATTTTTCCGTAGCCATCAAAGACAATGGAATTGGGATTAGTCAAGAAAATCTAAACAGGCTATTTGAGCCTTATTTTACGCTCAAAACTAATGGTTTGGGTTTAGGTTTAGCTGCTACACTCACTATTCTGCAATCGCATAATGCCCGTGTAGAAGTTGATTCTCAATTAGGTGTAGGCACAACGTTCACAATTGCGTTTCCGTTATAAAATAGAAGTGTACTCGCAAATATTGCCATGTAGTTGCTTCTTGTGTAGATATTTGCGAGCACCTATCTTCAAGCCAGTAAGTTTTGTATAGCTGATGTATGATTCGGAAATTTAAACGAAAAACCACTTTCCAAAAGCTTTTTTGGATAAACATTTCTGCTTTTAAGTAAAAGTTCAGTTTCGGTACCAATAAAAATAGCAGCTAATTCCAAAATAAAAACTGGCGATGAAAGACCAAACGGAATGCTCATGAGCTTTCTTAGTTGCTGCATAAAATCTGTATTTTTGACAGGCGTAGGAGCGGTAATATTTATTGCCCCGACGATGCTTTCATCGTTAATGATATATTCTACGGCTCTACAAAAGTCTTCGATATGAATCCAACTCATCATTTGCTCACCATGTCCTTGTTTTCCTCCTAATCCTAATCTACTTATGGCCTTTATTTTTTGAAAAGCTCCGCCATCATTTCCTAAAACAATAGAAGTTCGCAAAGCGACTTTTCTGACATTGGTGTTTTCTTTTTTGAAAAATGCGGCTTCCCATGCTTTACAAATATTCATCGAAAAATCATCTCCAATGATACCCTTTTCTTCATCCATCAATTGGGTTTCGGCATGAATATAAATAGTTGCACTACTTGCATTTAACCATACTTTCGGAGGACACTTGCACTTGTCAATAGCTTCCTGCAATACATTGGTGCTGTTTATCCTTGACGCTAAAATCTGTTTTCTATTGCCCTCATTATATCTACAATCCACCGATTTACCAGTCATGTTGATTAATACATCGGCATTTTCCAATTCGCTAACCCAATTTCCAAGACTATTCGCATCCCAATAAACCTGATTTTGTTTAGTTTGATTTCTACTCAGAATAATTACTTGGTGCTTTTTTTCTATCAAGTATTTTTCAAGGGCATTTCCTAAAAAGCCCGAACCACCTGCAATAACAATTTTCATGATTTTAGTATTTAGTGGATAACAAAGCCGATAATGACTAATACAAAAACTCGATAAATCAGCCATGAAATAGATGGAAGCCAACCCACGCCTAAGATTTTACATCGTCTGACATGCTCAAAAAACATGAAGCCCACCACCAACCCAAAGTATGTCAGATATAAGAGTGGTAGTGGATTGCTAATCAAGAGCATAGGAATAAGCAGTAATGTACCAATCAATGAGACAGT
>NZ_JBMLRC010000431.1:20688-25106 GCF_049241225.1 Emticicia sp. | reverse complement strand
GTCAAAGTTTTAGTGCCTGCCGAATAGACAATATTAGTAATAGCATCTTGGTTGAGTTTCAGACTGAGGGTATCGCCGTGGCGTTTCATGGGTAAAGTCGCAAATTCAGCTTGGCCATTAAAAACCATGATAGAGTCGCCTTTTGTATGGTCATAGATGAGTTCGGTGGCATAAAAAGTATAGTTTTCGGCCACATTTTTGGGCGAATGAGATGCTTCGAGGGCTTCGAGATATTCTTGGTTGAGCCAGTGTCCGTCAAGGTTTGCGGGTGCTGAAGTTTCTTGTTTTGGAGTATTGCAAGCGTTTAGCAGCACACAAGCGACAAACGTAGGCAGGAGTAGTTTTTTCATAAAAAGTAGGACAAGTTTTTAACTTGTCAAATCGTAGAAATTGGGTGCTAAAATACGTGAATTTTTAGTTTTAATGCTTATTTACAAAAATATTATCGTTACTCTACACACACAAAGTTAATGATACTGTGCTAATTCTTGAATAAAATTTTGCGACCTTTGTGGCCAACATTACACTCTATAGAAAATTCTATGCCGATTTTTTCACAACATTACCAAGAAGAAATAAAGAAAACCTTTTTGTTGGCTTTGCCGATTGTTATTGCTCAGTTGGGTGTGGTTTTGATGGGAGTTACAGATAATATCATAGTAGGGCGGTACATTGGCAAAATTGGACTTGGTTCGTCGGGCATTGCTAATTCTATTTCGTTTCTGATTGCATCTATCGGTATGGGTGGGCTTTCGGTGGTTGCACCGTTGATTTCTAAGGCAAAAGCCGAGCGTAATGTTCCCGAAATTAATCGACTTTTTAGAGCAGGAATCAAAGTTTCGCTTTGGTTTAGTTTGATATTGGGCATTGCGGGTTTTGTTTGCATTTATTATTTCGAGATTTTTCAACAATCGCCCGAAATAAATGCTCAAGCCCCCGATTTTATGGCCATTATTATCGTTTCGAATGCCTTTATGTTTGTTTTTGCGGCGGCAAAACAACTTTCTGACGGCCTATCTCGCACTTACGTGGCAATGATGATAACCGTTTTGGGGTTAATTTTTAATTTAATTTTTAACATAATATTGATAAATGGTTATTTAGGTTTTCCGAAAATGGGTTTGATTGGTGCGGCTGTTTCAACACTTATTACCCGAATCTTGATGATGTTGGCTCTTTTCGCTTATTTATTCAATACAAAAACTTTCAAAAAATACCTTCATTCTAAATATAAATCACTGCAAACCAACGATTTGGTATTGATGATTTTTAAAATTGGTGTGCCAAGTGGACTTCAGTTTTTCTTTGAAATCGCAGCGTTTTCGTTGGCCGTAATTATGATGGGTTGGCTCGGTGAAAACCAGTTAGCTGCTCACCAAATTGCTATCAATGTGGCCTCTACAACCTACATGATGGCATCGGGTTTGGGCATTGCGGGCGGAATTAGGGTAGGCGAGGGGCGTGGGCTAAAAGATGTACTAAAAATCAGATTTTCGGGCAATGTGGCTTTGCTTTTGGTTGTGATTTTCATGACGGCCATGATGTTGGTAATTCTAATCTTTAATCGTTTCTTGGTTGAGTTATATATATCTGATAATGAGGTGATTGATATAGCGATGAAGCTGATGTTGGTGGCTGCAGTGTTTCAGCTTTCTGATGGCGTTCAAGTGGTTTCGTTGGGTGTTTTGCGTGGAATTTCTGATGTAAATATTCCGACTTGGATTACGATGTTTGCCTATTGGGGGCTTTCGTTGCCTTTGGGTTATTTACTGGCTTTCAATTTCGATATGGATGCCATCGGTATTTGGTTTGGGCTTTTGGCTGGACTCACGGCATCGGCAGTTTTACTTACCGTTCGTTTTTATTATTTGATTAAGAAAATGAAATTGGAGTAGTATAAAAATTACTCGTTCATTCACTCATTCACTCATTCGCTCATTAGATTTATGCTCCGTTCGTACTATAATATTGATGCCATAGAGGCAGGGCTTGATGAAGCTGGCCGAGGTTGTTTGGCTGGGCCAGTAGTGGCTGCTGCCGTAATTTTACCTAAAGATTATACGCACGAGTGGCTCAATGATTCTAAACAACTGAATCACCAGCAACGAGAAAAACTAAGACTTGAAATTGAGCGAGATGCCATTGCTTTTGCAGTTGCCGAGGCATCTAATGAAGAAATCGACCAAATAAATATCCTAAAAGCCAGTTTCTTGGCCATGCACCGTGCAGTTGATGGTCTAAATCTTCGCCCCGAACATTTACTGATTGATGGAAATCGTTTTACGCCTTATCCACTTATTCCGCATACGTGTATCGTAAAAGGCGATGCGAAGTTTTTATCTATTGCTGCTGCTTCAATTTTAGCAAAAACCTATCGTGATGATTTAATGACAAAACTTGCTTCCGAATTTCCACATTATCGTTGGGAGCAAAATGCGGGTTACCCAACACCATTTCATAAAAAAGCGATAAAAGAGCATGGTTTTACGCCCTTTCATCGCCTTACTTTTCGTAGTGAAATTAAAACTTCAATCCTTTCAGATAAATAGCATCGCTTTTCATGCTTTCGATTGGTCCAACAGGATATTCTTCTTGTTCGACCAAGAAATACTTGATACCACTATCTTTGGCTGCACGAAGTAAACCTTTATAGTCAATAATTCCTTTTTCGAGGTCGGTTTGCTGAGGTTTAGGGTCTTTGGTAGCCAATTGCTTGATGTGACAAAGTTCGTAGCGATTACCATATTGTTTCAAATGCTCAATGCTATTTTCGCCTGCCGCTTCGCTCCAGCACATATCCAATTCAAAACATACGATTGATGGGTCGGTATTTTCAAGCAAAATTCTTTGTCCTTTAATGCCATTAGCATTTTGGAAAGAATAGGCATGATTGTGATAACCGTATCGTAGGCCGTATTTTTTACAGATTTCACCATTTTTTGTGAATGCTTGGGCTTTCTGTTTCCATGCATCAGCCGAAGGCTGCATTCCGATACCTGGGCAAATGATATATTTCAAGCCACCTTCTGCACATTTGGCAATCATTTCTTCGTTGGTATCGGGCAAGCCTAAGTGTGTACTTACCATTTTTACACCAATATCGCCCAAATAGGCTTTTGCGTCTTTTGGAGCCATGCCCCAGAACGGATCTTTCGAGTAGCTTTCAAAATATTTATAACCCATATCAGCCAATTGCTTCATATAGTTTTTAGGGTCTTTCGGAAGTACATCACGGATACTGTAAAGTTGGCAACCAAATTGTTTTAAAGAGCCTTTGGCTTGCAAATCATTGGTCAAAAATGCCAAAGCGGCCAACGAAGTTGATTGTTGCAAGAATTTTCTGCGATTGATAATCATTGTAGTAATTTGAAGGTCATATTAAAAAGAAGGAGCAATTTAGTAGATTTATCATAGATAATTGCCAGTTATGAAAATAAAAATAGCAGCTTATTTTACTAAGGTGCTATTAAACTTTTCTCCATAGAAAACCCATCGCTATGGAGAAAAGAGTACTATTTGTTTTTATTACCCTTCAAATAAGCTACCTAAACCGCCCAAAACCGAGCCATTTTCTTTGGTAGCATTGCCACCATAAGGAGAAAGACGTTGAATGAGTTTAGAAATTGGTAATGACTGAATCCAAACTTTTCCCGTGCCACGAAGTGTCGCCAAGAAAATACCCTCGCCACCAAAAACCATTGATTTCAAACTTCCCGAACGCTCGATATCAAACTGAAGTTGTGGCTCGAAACCAACCACACAGCCAGTATCAATTCTGAGTGTTTCGTTGTTAAGTTGGCGTTCGATTACAACTCCGCCCGAGTGAATAAATGCCATGCCATCGCCTTGTATTTTTTCGAGAATGAATCCTTCACCACCGAAGAAACCAGCACCGAGTTTTTGATTAAAATGAATCGAAATGCTCGTACCCATTGCCGCACACAAAAACGCATCTTTTTGCACGATAAGCGTATTGCCCATGATTTTTGCTAAATCAACGGCTTTGATTGTACCAGGATACGGAGCGGCAAAAGCCACTTTACGCTTGATATTTGAGCGGTTGGTGAAGTGAGTCATAAAAATCGACTCTCCCATCAATGCCCTACTACCTGCTTGTAATAATTTTCCAAAAAGACTTTGTTGTGGCTGTGAGCCATCGCCCATTTTGGTTTCAAACATGATTCCGTCTTCCATGAAGAGCATTGAGCCAGCTTCAGCAATAACGGTTTCGTTTGGGTCAAGTTCTATTTCGACGATTTGAATATCTTCGCCAAAGATTTTGTAGTCAATTTCGTGAGAACGCATGGAATTAATTGAGTTTTAAAATTTAATGAAGCTAAGATATAGGATATACCTAAATCTATCAAAAAAATCTACACAAATGAGGGTAAGCCAATGAAGAAAGGTTATTTTTGAAA
>NZ_JBMLRC010000431.1:0-20588 GCF_049241225.1 Emticicia sp. | reverse complement strand
TCAAAAAAATCTACACAAATGAGGGTAAGCCAATGAAGAAAGGTTATTTTTGAAATATTTTAGTTGGACTCCAACCTTTTTACATAAAAGTGTATCATTCTAATGTAAAACAGATTTTGAGCATGAAAAATATTATTGTAGCACTATTATTGTCTTTAACGGCTTGTTCTTTACAAGAAACACCAACACCAGAGCCAACTTTAGCCTCGCAAATAGAACTGGGAGTCAATACTGAACTTTCCTTCCAAGAAGGTGTAAAGATTAAAATAACAAAAATTGAAGATAGTCGATGCCCCGAAAACACAACTTGTGTCTGGGCTGGAATGGCAAAAATATACTTTACGATTTCGGCAAATGGCGTGTCAAAAGACTCATCAATTGATTATGAAGCTAAACCACTCAAAACGACGCTTGACTTAGGAGGGCAAAAATTTGATATTGAAGTGTCGAATGTGTTGCCATATCCTAAAACTACAACAGAGATAAGTCAAAAAGATTACAAAATTAATATTACAGTCAAAAAAGCTTAAAAAATAAGAGCGAAGTCAGAACTTCGCCCCACAAAATTATGCTTTTGGCTCTTCGGCTGCCGGTGTTTCGGCGGCCATTTTTGCTTTTCCGAATAATTCCTGTAAAAATGCTTCGGCCTCTGGAAAACTATCTTTCAAAGCTGCACCTGCTTCGGTTTTGAGTTTTTCAAAATATTCTGGAGCTTTATCAATGGCTTGTTCGGCTTCATCTTTAAACTGCCCAGCTTTGATTTTTAAATCTGCTAAAGCTTTTTCTCCTTCTTCGGTTTGTAAATATTTATTAAGTGCTACGCCCGCGGCTGCTCCGAGTACGAATGTTGCTAAATGTTTTGCGTTGACCATTTTAGTAAATGTTGTTTTATGTGTTTAATGCTGAATCTCTGACGAAATTCATGCCCGAAAGTATCAAACTTTATTGATTAATAATTGATAATTTTGCCAATTGGTAAATTTTATACGCAGATGGACGAAAACCTTGTTGACTATTACGCAGAGCTTCTCTACGATTATCATTTCTTGAAACATCCCTTACAAAAAGCCGATGCAATCTTTGTTTTGGGTAGCCACGATCCCAGTGTGGCCGACTATGCCGTAGAATTGTTTAAAGAAGGATGGGCAGATTACATTATTTTTTCGGGTGGAGTGGTTCGGCCAGTTGGAGAACTCCGAAACCAAACTCCAAAATCAGAAGCAGATGCTTTTTTTGATATTGCTGTTAAGGCAGGCGTGCCAGCCGATGCAATTATTCTTGATAACGAAGCTACAAACACTGGCGAAAATTTCTCATGTACAAGAAAGATTTTGAAAGAAAAAGGCTTCGATTTCCAGAATTTTATTTTGGTTCAGAAGCCCTACATGGTGCGTCGAACCTATGCAACGGCTTTGGTGCAATTTGCTGAGTTTAAATTTGTTTCAACCGCCAAACCCGATTCTTACGCCCAGTACATTGCTCGATGTGCCGAAAATAATATCAGCAAAGAACGAGTAATCAGTAATATGACGGGCGATTTACAACGCCTGAAAATTTATCCAGAAAAAGGGTTTTTAGTAGCGATGGAAATTCCAGAAAATGTGTGGGATGCTTACGAAAAACTCATCGCAATGGGCTTTGAAGGACGAATGGCCACCTAAGGTCTGTACGGAACGTCTGACCTTAGGTGTTCGAGAATTAGTATTGTCCAGTTGAAAGCATCACGAGCGTACAAGCCTCAATCGGTTCGATACCTTTTTCGGTCAGAAAATTCTCAAATGCAGGATTTTCTGTACCGGGATTGAAAATCACTCTTCGAGGCTTTAGGTCGGCCACATAATCAAAATATTCACTTTGCCTTTGTGGGTTCACATAAAGCGTAACCGTATCTATATCTTCAAATTTCTCTTTTTCGGTATTTATTTCTTTTCCAGCAACAACTCCTTCTTTTACACCTAAAAGCTCAATTTCGTGTTTGTGGCTCACCAATTTATTTGCTGCCAAAAAAGAATATCTACTTGGGTCGGTCGATGCTCCTATAACTAATGTTTTCTTTGCCATTTTTATGAATAAGTCAAAGGTCGAAAATAATCGACCATACTATTTTGCGTAAAATATTTGTAATGAATTTTTATATGCTGCGGACTATCGACCATTGACCGTCGACTACCTATTTATGCTCTAAAAATCTTATTTTCTAAAAATTAGTTCAACCCAACAACGAATGCCAAAAATAGAATGTAGCATACCCTCGCCAACCTTTCCATTTTTCGGCCATTAGGTTCAGTTCTTTAATAGTTGGCTTTGCTGTTAAACCATATTGTGTTTTCACGGCATTGTGCAGCCCCACATCTTCCACCGGAAAAGCATCATAATTTTTTAGACTTTTCATCATCGAATAATTCGCCGTCCAGTTTCCAACACCTTTGATTTTGACCAATTTTTCTTTTACTTCTTCAAAAGGTAACTTTTCCAAAGTTTCTTGCGATAAATTACCATCCGCAAACTCTCTTGATACATTTAATATATATTGTGCTTTACTTCTGCTAAACTGAAGCGGTTGGAAATCTTCGATAGTCAAAATAGCGAGTCTTTCGGGAGTAGGCAAGGCATAAAAACTCTCATTCTCATAGATAATTTTTTGACCAAAATTATGCACCAAACGTTCTTTCAACGAATAAGCAAAGTTGAGGTTAATCTGCTGCCCAATAATTGACCAAATCAACGATTCGAATAAATCGGGCATTCCAATCATCCTGAGGCCGTAAAACCTTTTACATAACAAAGCTAAGACTTGGTCATTCTGAGCAGTTTTATAGAAAAGCTCTAAGTTTGCCTCCAAATCAAACCAGTTTGTCGTAAATTTTTTTACTAAATCCACAATTTTTTGACTTTTATCTTCAGAATGGATTGAAATTTGTAAAGAATCATCGAAAGAAATTGAGAAAAGAATAGCTGAGTTTTCATGAACAATTGCCTTGTAAACCTCTCGGTTTTTGAGAGTGTGAAGGCACTCCTTTTCGTTTCGAGAGAGAAAGCGTAATATTTGCTCAAAATTAAACTCTTTTGGGGTGGAAAGTTCAATCATTTGTTATAGAAAATGAGGTCAAGTTGCAATCTAAACGAAATAATTTTAAAAAATAATCTGGATTTTGCTAAATAGGTTAAAATCGCTATTAAAAGGCTAAAAATGAAGTTTATACGGTTATGTTTGCAAAAAAAGTGTTCATACTGTACCTTTGTCAGACAAGTATTCGAAAAGTTTTTTTCAACACGACGGAGACTTTATACGTTCCACATAAACAAATATTCTTGCTAAAATACCATTCCGTAGTCATCTATATACGTTGATTATGGGATGGTTTTTTGTTTTAAGTAATTGATAATTAGGTAGTTATGTCCTTATTTAAAATTATTCTAAATTACTATAAGCTATAAAAAAAATGACAAAAGCTATTTGATTGAAAACAATAGTAGCGTAGTTTTGCAGTCTGAAAAAGTAGGGATACTACATTATATATAAATATGATTCGTAAATTTTATAAGTCAATTTTAGCTCTTGCTGTTGCTGTAAATATTTCCATTGGATATGTAGCAGCACAAGATAGTACTTCTACTGCATCTGCAGCACCAGCTGGTGGCGGCGATGTAGCAAAAGGAGAAGGGTTGTTCAAGAATAACTGTGCACAATGCCATGCCGTTACGGCAGAGGTTGTTGTTGGGCCTGGTTTGGCTGGAATCGAAGAGCGTAGAGACTATGCTTGGCTAAAGAAATGGATTAACAATCCAATGGGTGTAATTGCAAGTGGTGATAAATACGCTAACGAGCTTTATGAAAAGTATAACAAAACACAAATGACAGCTTTTGCTGCCTTTGGTGATGATGAAGTAAAAGCAATTTTAGCTTATGTTAAGTCTGCTAATGCAGCACCAGTAGCTACCGCAGCTCCAGCTGGTGGTACAGCTCCAGTAGCTGCTGCAGAAACAGGTGGTGGTAAGTTTATCAATGTAATTTTAGTAGCATTGTTGGTTATCATGGGTCTTGTTTTGGTGGCTTTGCTTGGTATCTTACAATTATTGAATAAATTGTCAGGTGCAGAAGCTACTTCGGCAGAAGGGTCTCTTTCTTTTGCAGAGAAACTTCAAGCAGGATTGAAAAATGTTGCAGCTAACAAAACTGTTCGTTCGGCTATTGTTTGGGCATTTATTTTGCTTGCAACTAAAGCTACTTTCGATGGTATGTACGGAATCGGTGTTCACCAAGGATACGCTCCAAAACAACCAATCGCTTTCTCTCACAAATTGCACGCGGGTGAAATGAAAATCAACTGTGCATATTGTCACACAGGTGTATACAAAGGAAAACAATCAGGTATTCCTTCTGCCAATATCTGTATGAACTGTCACAATGCTATCAAACGTGAATCACCAGAAATCCAAAAGATTTACACTGCAATCGAAACTAATAAGCCAATTGAGTGGGTACGTGTACACAACCTACCTGACTTAGCTTATTTCAACCACGCACAACACACAAACGTTGGTGGTTTAGAGTGTAAAAACTGTCATGGAGAAATTGAGAAGATGGAAGTTGTTCAACAACGTTCAACATTGACAATGGGCTGGTGTATCGACTGTCACCGCAAGACAGAAGTTAACGGCAAAGATAATGGCTATTACACTAAGTTAATGGAAGCTCATACTGCAGTTAGCAAAGGAGCCATGAAAGTTCAAGATAACGGTGGTTTAGAGTGTGCAAAGTGTCACTACTAATACCAATCAATATCAATTATATTTTTATTCTGAAGAAAGTTCATAACATTAAATAAAAGTTCCTATCAGGAATTAGGATACTATGGAGAATACTAATAAAAAGTATTGGAAAGGGGTTGAGGAGTTGAAAAACGACATTGGGTTTGTAAAAAATGCCAATCGTGAATTTAATTTAGATGACATCGAAACTGTCGAGCCTACTCACCGTCGTGACTTCTTGAAAGTGCTAGGCTTTAGTGTAGCGGCAGTATCATTGGCTGCTTGCGACGCACCTGTTCGTAAGGCAATCCCTTACTTGAATAAGCCAGAAAGCGTAGAGCCAGGTATTCCAAACTGGTACGCATCGACTTACTCAGAAGGTGGTGAATATTGCAGTATCTTAGTAAAAACACGTGAAGGTCGTCCGATTAAAATAGAAGGTAACAAACTTTCATCTATTACAAAAGGTGCAGTAAATGCAAGAGTACACGCTTCAGTATTGAGCTTGTATGATAATGAAAAATTGAAAGGACCGAAAAAAGGCTCTTCTGATATAAAGTGGGAAGAATTAGATAAGGAAATCATTGCAGCACTTGCAAAAGGTGGCAATATTCGTATCGTATCAAACACAATTCTTTCTCCAACTACAAAGAAAGTAATCGCAGATTTCGCTGCAAAATACCCAACTGCAAAGCACATTACGTATGATGCAAATTCATCTTACGCAATTGTTCAAGCAAATGCTGAGTCATTTGGCCAAGCAGTTATTCCTTCTTATGATTTCAGCAAAGCAAACGTAATCGTTGGTATCAACGCCGATTTCTTAGGAACTTGGATTGCTCCAAATACATTTGCTGGTCAGTGGGCTGCAACTCGTAAATTGAGCAGTGGCAAAAATGGTAAACGCACAATGTCTCGTCATTACCAATTCGAAACTGGTTTGACAATCACTGGTGCATCAGCCGATTACAGAGGAATGATTAAACCTTCACAAGAAGGTGCAGTTGCTTTAGCATTATACAATAAAGTAGCAGCAGCTTTAGGTGGTAAAACTACTACCGGTGGAGCGGTTGAAACACAAAACTTAGATAAGTGTGCAAAAGACCTTATCGCTGCAAAGGGTGCTGCTTTAGTTGTTTCGGGTTCAAATGACCCAGCTGTACAAACTATCGTTAATGCTTTGAATAGCTTATTAGGTAGCTACGGTACAACTATCGACTTAGGTACACCAGTAAATTATCGTCAGGGTAATGATGCTGAAATGACAGCATTCATCAATGAAGTGAAAGGTGGACAAGTTAGCACAGTAATCTTCTTATCTAACCCAGTATATGACCACCCAAGAGGTGCAGAGTTAGGTGAAGCATTATCAAAAGTGGCAACTTCGATTTCATTCGCTGACCGTGCCGACGAAACAGCTTCAAAATGTAAATACATCGCTCCGGCTCCTCATTATTTAGAGTCTTGGAATGATGCAGAACCTAAAAAAGGTTTCTTCTCACTTACACAGCCAACAATCTCTTTGATTTTCGATACTCGTCAACCACAATCAAGCTTATTAACATGGGCAGGTTTGAATAGCGATTATCATGCTTACTTAAAATCAAACTGGAGTAAAAATATCCTTAGCGGAAAATCTTGGGTACAAGCATTGCACGATGGCGTATATGAACCAGCTGCTGGTGCTACCGCTTCAGGAGCGAGCTTCGCAGGAAATGTTGATGCAGCTGCTGCTTCAATCGCTAAAGTAAAAGGTGCAGGTATCGAGGTATCTATCTTCGAATCAGTAGCAATCGGTACAGGTTTGCAAGCCAATAACCCTTGGTTGCAAGAAATGCCAGACCCAATTTCAAAAGTTACTTGGGAGAACACAATTGCAGTTTCACAAAAAACAGCAACTGAATTAGGCATCGCACAAGGTGATTGGGCAAAAGTTACTGTTAGTGGAAAATCAATCGAGCTTCCAGTATTAATTCAACCAGGCCAAGCAAACGGAACAATCTCAGTTGCTTTAGGTTACGGTCGCACAGCCGCTGGTAAAGCAGGCAATACTGGTGCAAATGTTTTCCCTTGGATTACTAACGGTCAGTATTTTGCAAACGATGCTAAAATAGAAAAAACAAAAGACGGATATACACTTGCTCAAACTCAAACTCAAAATACAATCATGGGCCGTACGGCTGTCGTACAAGAGTCAGTTTTGGGAGAATATGTAAAAGATGTGAAAGCTGGACGTTTCGAACCAAAAATCGGAACTTCAGAAGGTGAAAAAGCTCCTTACCAAATCACACTTTGGAACGGTCACGAAAAGAAAAACCACAGCTGGGGAATGGTTATCGACCTAAACAGCTGTACAGGTTGTGGTTCATGTTTGGTAAGTTGCCAAGCAGAAAACAACGTGGCAGTAGTCGGTAAAGCCGAGGTTGCACGTGCAAGAGAGATGCACTGGATTCGTATCGACCGTTATTATAGCTCAGAAATGAGTCATGATGAGGCTTTAGCAGAAAAGGGTATCATCGGTGGTTACAGAGAATTAGAAATTGCTGCTGAAAACCCAGAGGTTGTATTCCAACCAATGATGTGCCAACACTGTTCTAATGCTCCTTGTGAGACTGTTTGTCCTGTATTAGCAACTACTCACAGTTCTGAAGGTCTAAACCAAATGACTTACAACCGTTGTATCGGTACTCGTTATTGTGCCAACAACTGTCCATATAAAGTACGTCGTTTCAACTGGTTCAAATACTTCGAAAACGATAATTTTGATTATCACATGAATAGCGACTTAGGTCGTATGGTATTGAATCCAGACGTAACTGTTCGTTCTCGTGGGGTTATTGAGAAATGTTCGATGTGTGTTCAACGTATCCAAGCTGGTAAATTAACAGCGAAGAAGGAGCGTCGTCGTCCGATAGATGGAGAAATTCAAACAGCTTGTTCGCAATCATGTCCAACAAATGCAATTACATTTGGAGATATGCTTGATGAAAATTCTGAAATCTCAAAAACTTTAGCGGTTGAGAAACAAGGACGTGCTTTCAACGTATTGGAAGAAATCAACGTTCAGCCACAAATGAGCTACTTGACAAAAATCCGTAACAAGGATGGCGTTGCAAAAGCGACTCATGCTGAGAAAAAAGAAGCACACCACTCGTAAGATTGGGGTGTAGGTAAAGGTTAAAATAAGAAAATTAAAATAAATATCTCAAAAGAATAAAACTATGCACGTAGTTTCACCAATAAGAGAAACTTTAGTACTTAATGGTAAGTCTTACCACGATGTAACTGAAGATATTTGTAAGCAGGTTGAGGGAAAACCAACCAAAGAGTGGAAAATCGTTTTCGGAATTTCAGTATTAGTACTCCTTTATGGTGCTGCTTGGGTATTCTGGACATGGTGGGAAGGTCTTGGTGTTTGGGGTCTCAATAAAACAGTAGGTTGGGCGTGGGATATCACCAACTTCGTATGGTGGGTTGGTATTGGTCACGCTGGTACACTTATCTCTGCGGTATTGTTATTATTCCGTCAGAAATGGAGAACATCAATCAACCGTGCTGCTGAAGCGATGACAATCTTTGCCGTTATTTGTGCGGCATCGTTTATCGTAATGCACATGGGACGTCCTTGGTTGGCATATTTTGCTCTTCCATTGCCAAATACTTTTGGTTCATTGTGGGTAAACTTTAACTCTCCATTGGTTTGGGACGTATTTGCTATCTCGACATATTTCTCAGTATCATGTTTATTCTGGTACATTGGTTTAATTCCAGATTTAGCAACTATCCGTGACCGTGCAACAGGTGTTCGTAAGAAAGTTTACGGTGCTTTAGCTATCGGCTGGACTGGTGGAGCAAGAGCTTGGGCAAGATACGAAGACGTTTCTTTGATTTTGGCAGGTTTATCAACACCACTCGTACTTTCAGTACACACAATCGTATCTTTTGACTTTGCTACTTCGGTAATTCCGGGATGGCACACAACAATCTTCCCTCCATACTTCGTTGCGGGTGCTATCTTCTCTGGCTTTGCAATGGTTCAAAACTTGATGTTGGTGACAAGAGTTGTGTATAAAATGGAAGATTACGTAACAATGGAACACATCTCTTTGATGAATAAAATCATCACTCTTACAGGTTCTGTTGTAGGTATCGCTTACATCACTGAGTTCTTTATCGCTGCTTACTCTGGCGTTGAATACGAACAATATGCGTTCATTAACCGTGCTACTGGTCCACTTTGGTGGTCATACTGGGCGATGATGACTTGTAACGTAATTTCTCCTCAGTTATTCTGGTTCAAGAAAATTCGTGAAAACATCCTTGTTTCTTTCGTAATGGCTGTTGTTGTAAATATCGGTATGTGGTTTGAGCGTTTTGTAATCATCGTAACTTCATTACACCGTGATTACTTACCATCAAGCTGGACGTACTTTACTCCACGTATGGGTGATATTTCTGACTATATTTTCTCTTTCGGTTTCTTCTTTACAGCGTTCTTCTTATTTGCCAAGTTCTTACCAGTTATCAACATGGCAGAGGTAAAATCT
Organism: Emticicia sp.; assembly: GCF_049241225.1. NCBI lineage: Bacteria > Pseudomonadati > Bacteroidota > Cytophagia > Cytophagales > Leadbetterellaceae > Emticicia > Emticicia sp. The sequence continues at coordinate 11,289 of NZ_JBMLRC010000431.1, read as the reverse complement.
GTATTGAAATCATCATCTGAGAAATATCCAGAAAAGAAGAAAACAACAGTTTAATAAAGATTTTTTAACCATTCATATAAAATGGCAGATAGCAAATATTTAGTAGGAGTTTTTGACGATGGCGATGAGTTATTACACGCAGTTGAAGACATAAGACACCAAGGTGTTAAAATTCATGAAGCATATACGCCTTTCGCTGTACACGGACTTGATAGAGCTTTAGGTTATAGCTTCCCGAGAATGGGGGTTGCCGCTTTCTTATTCGGTTTGACAGGTACATGTTGTGCATTATTACTTACATTCTGGACAATGGGCGTTGATTGGCCGATTAACGTTGGTGGAAAAAACTTCTTCCCTTTCCCAACTAACGTGCCGATTATGTTTGAGCTTACTGTCCTTTTAGCGGCATTTGGTATGTCCTTTACATTCTTCTTCATGGAAGATATGGGACCAACTGCTAAGCCAATCATATTTGATGTAAGAAGTACAGATGATAAGTTTGTTGTTGCGATTGACCTTGCGAAAAATAAATTATCAGAAGACGAAATTTCAAAAATGTTGAAAGAGTCAGGTGCTTCAGAAGTAAATGTGAAAGAAGTATAACATTTATCTGTTTATCAATTCAAAGAATTCAAAAATGAAGGTTTCATTAAAAAATATTTCGCTTGCATTATCAATTGCAACTTTTTCTACGGTTGCACTGACTTCTTGCAAAGATAATAATAGCACAGGTTGGGAATTTGCTCCTAATATGTACAATTCACGTGCATACGAACCACTAACACAATGGCGTAAGAATACAATCAATGCCGATGGAAAGGATATGCGTTCGCCAGTGGCAGGTACTATTTCTCGTGCGAATTATCACACATCATTTGTGCAAGACGATAGTACAGTTGTTAATGATTTAATGGTTTACAACTTGCCAAAAGATAGTATTGCAGTAGCAGAAGTAACATTAAAAAACCCTATTCCATGGTCTGAAAAGGCAGAAGAAGAAGGAAAAGTGTTATATGAAAGAAACTGTTTGCACTGTCATGGAGAAAAAGGTGCAGGTGATGGCCCAGTTGGAAAAGTTTACAAAGGGGTTCCAAACTACGCAGCTGATGCTTACAAAAATATGAACGACGGACATATTTATCATGTAATCACTTTTGGAAAAGGACGTATGTGGTCACACGCTTCGCAAGTAAATCCTGAAGAGCGTTGGAAAATCGTACACTACGTACACAGATTACAATTAGGTAATTAATATTTTAAATGCTACCCGCTGTACAAATGCGGAAAACCCTTAAATGGGCTAAGTATAAAGATATATCATTTATTAACACCCTTTAAGTGTAAGGGTTCAAATTTAAAGAAAATGGCTCATAGTACTCACGAAATTCCTTCTACAGAAGAAAGATTTGAGTTTAAATCTGAAACCAAAAGAAATCTAATTATTGCAGCATTAATTGGTGCTGCGATGGTAGCGATTGGTTCATTCTTATTATCAAAAGGCTGGTCAATAGGTGTTTGGGAATCACATGGTGCCGAACATGCTGGTGCTGGACACGAAGCAGCAGGCGGCCATGCAGAACACGGAGGCGAACACGGTGCTACCCTGTTTAGTCGTATTATTGCCAACCTATGGATGAATAGTGTGTACTTCATAGGAATATCAGTAGTTGGAGCGTTTTTTATCGCTTATAATTATGTGGCAAAAGCTGGTTGGTCTTCTTCTATCAAACGTGTTGCCGAAGCTCTTCCTTCATTTGTTATCGTTCCAGGAACAATCCTTATCATTTTGATGGCAATTCCTTCGACTCGCCACATTGTTATGCACTGGACACATGATGGTATCATGGACCCAGCGAGCGAACACTATGATAAAATTATTGCTGGTAAAGCATGGTATCTTAATCTCCCATTCTATTTTGTACGTTTGGTTGCTTATGTAGCTGTATGGTATTTTGGATGGACACAATTAAGAAAATATTCACTCCTTGAAGATGCAGAAGGTGGTTTAGAAAATTATTATAAGAGCCGTAATATTGCTAAGTTATTCTTGATTTTCTTTGCTGTTACAGCATCTACGTCTGCTTGGGATTTATCTATGGTAATTGATACTCACTGGTTCTCTACAATGTTCGGTTGGTATCATTTGGCAAGCTGGCACGTAGCTGGATTGGCAACTATCATGCTCATAGTTTTATTATTGAAAGACCAAGGTTATTTGAAAATTGTTAATGAAAGTCATTTACATGACTTAGGTAAATTTATCTTTGGTTTCTCTATTTTTTGGACATACGTGTGGTTCTCTCAATATTTGTTGATTTTCTACGCGAACTTACCAGAAGAAACTATTTATTTCCGTGAGAGATTTACAGGTTTCCAAGGAAGATACTGGTGGCCATTCCATATTAGTTTATTGTTGAACTTCTTCTTCCCTTTCTTGATTTTGATTGCAAGAAATTCAAAAAGAAGAGCTACATTCTTGAAATTAGGTAGTGTTTCAGTTATTATTGGTCACTGGTTTGATTTCTACCAAATGCACATGCCGGGTATCGCTAAAGACCAAGGTGGTATTGGTATAATCGAGTGGGGGACTACCTTAACATTTGCATCATTATTTATTTATTTCGTTGCAAACCAATTATCTAAAGCAAACCTATATCCTAAAAACCACCCATTCTTAGAAGAGAGTATTCATCACGATATTTAATTTTTTAAAACAATTTCGTTGAACATTCTTTTTTACATACAAGGGTTTAAGTATTCAAACTTGTAAATTATTTAGTAACATGACATTATTGATTGTAGCTTTAGCAATTGTGTTTATTGTTCTTACCGTCCTGGTAATTTCAAAAACGCAGACTCTCCTAAAGGGAGTGAAAGGTGATTCAGAACAAAGCGAAGAGGTGGTAGATAGTGCCAATAACATTAATGCAATTGGTCTCTTTGTTTTCTGGATTTTGAGTGTCGTTGGTATTTTTTGGTCATTCTTTTACGCTAAAAAAGACTTTTTGATTGCATATGGAGATATTCCAAGTGCAGCATCTGTACATGGTAAAGAAACAGATTATTGGTTTTGGTTTGGTATGGCTGTAGTAACAGCATCATTTTTGGTTGTAAATACAGTTCTTTTTTATTTCCCATTAAAATATCGTTATAACAAGAAGAGAACGGCTCATTTCTATCCGCACAATAATACTCTTGAGATTGTTTGGACGTTGATTCCAGCGGTTGTTATGGCAGGTTTAGTATTTACTGGTTTGAGAGTATGGAATAAAGTAATGTCGGAAGCTCCGAAAGATGCAGAAGTAATAGAAATTATGGGTAAGCAATTCGGATGGCAAGTTAGATATGGTGGTGTAGACAATGGAAAGTTAGGAAACTACAATTACAAGCTAATTGATGACGCCGCAGGAAATGAATTTGGTGTGGACTTTACCGACGAAAATTCTTTCGATGATTTTACAAATAATTCTGAAATACATATCCCTAAAGGTAAACCAGTATTATTAAAAATTAGAGCGAGAGATGTATTGCATAGTGTATTTATTCCTCACATGAGGGTTAAAATGGATGCTGTACCTGGAATGCCTACTAAGTTTTGGTTTATAGCAGATAAGAGTACTGCGGATATGCAAGGTGAGCTTGGTAACCCAAACTTCAAATATGAGATTGCTTGTACTGAAGTATGTGGAAGAAGCCATTTTGCAATGAAATTAATCTTGGTGGTTGATGAGCCAGCAGATTATGAGAAATGGAAAAAGGAGCAAAAATCATTGTTAGCTTCTAAACCTGAGTTTTTGGAGAAAGTTCCAGCAAGTTTGAAGGCCAAGGCTATGAAGTATCTTCCAGCCGAGGCAACACCTGATAGCACTACAGCTTCAGCAGGTACAAGCTTACCAACAGTTACATCATTGAGATAATATTCAATCTAAATTATTTAAACTAATAATATATACATGGCAGCAGTAGCACACGCAGATACTCATGTTCACGGACATGAAGAAGCACATGAGCACCACGAGCCACAGAGTTTTATAAAGAAATATATATTCTCTGAGGACCATAAAGTGATTGCCAAGCAATACTTGATTTCGGGTATTGTATGGGCTTTGATTGGCGGTTTTTTATCTTTGGTTTTCCGTTTACAATTAGGTTACCCAGGGATTGATTTGGGTTGGTTAAAGCCAATTTTAGGAGAAAGATGGTTTGATGAGGCTGGGAAATTAGACCCGAATTATTACATCGCTCTCGTAACGATGCACGGTACTATCATGGTATTTTTTGTATTGACTGCGGGTTTGAGTGGTACATTCTCTAACTTCCTAATCCCTTTACAAGTTGGAGCAAGAGATATGGCATCTGGATTTATCAATATGTTATCATATTGGTTTTTCTTCTTGTCAAGTGTAGTTATGTTTTGTTCGTTATTCGTACAAGATGGTCCTGCTGGTGGTGGTTGGGTAGTATATCCGCCATTGAGTGCATTACCTGATGCTGCACCTGGTTCGGGTACAGGTATGACAATGTGGTTAGTGAGTATGGCAATCTTTATTGTATCAAGTTTGTTAGGTAGTATCAATTATGTAACTACTGTAATTAACTTACGTACAAAAGGTATGACCTTCGATAAAATGCCACTAACGATTTGGGCATTTACGTTTACTGCAATTTTGGGTATTTTGTCGTTCCCTGTATTGTTATCAGCAGCGTTATTATTGATTTTTGACCGTAGCTTTGGTACAAGCTTCTACTTATCTGATATTTATATCAATGGACAAGCTCTTCCAAATCAAGGCGGTAGCCCAATTTTATTCCAACACTTATTCTGGTTCTTGGGTCACCCAGAGGTATATATCGTTATCTTACCTGCACTCGGTATGACATCCGAAATTATTGCTACAAACTCAAGAAAACCAATCTTTGGTTACAAAGCGATGATTTTCTCGATGCTTGGCATCATGTTCCTTGCATTTATCGTTTGGGCTCACCACATGTTCATGACAGGTATGAATCCATTCTTAGGTTCGGTATTTACACTCCTTACTTTGATTATTGCAGTTCCTTCTGCGGTAAAAGCGTTTAACTATATCACTACATTGTGGCGAGGTAATATTATATTTACGCCTGCGATGTTATTCTCAATTGGTTTAGTTTCGTTCTTCGTATCAGGTGGTGTTACAGGTATCATCCTAGGAAACAGTGCATTGGATATCCAATTACACGATACTTACTTTGTAGTTGCCCACTTCCACCTTGTGATGGGTTCTGCAGCATTCTTTGGAATGGTTGCGGGTGTATACCACTGGTTCCCAAAAATGTTCGGTAGAATGATGAATAACACATTGGGTTATATTCATTTCTGGACAACTTTCATCGGTGCGTACATGGTATTCTTCCCACAACACTATTTAGGTATTGCTGGTTTCCCAAGAAGATACTACGCTTACACAGGTTTTGATTTTACAAACAAATATCAAGATTTAGCACAAGTTAGTACGATAGCTGCAATTGTAGTATTTGCTGCTAACATCATCTTCTTGTTCAACTTCTTTTATTCAATTTTCTGGGGTAAGAAAGCAACTCAAAACCCATGGAAATCAAATACTTTAGAGTGGACGACGCCAGTAAACGTTGGTCATGGAAACTGGGAAGGAGAGATTCCAACAGTTTATCGTTGGCCTTACGATTACAGCAAGCCAGGTGCTGCTGAAGACTTTATTCCTCAACATATTCCATTCTCTGCTACGCCAGAATCTAATTTCCCGTACGAGAATGAATTAATCAAGGAAGAGAAAGAAATTGAAGGAATCAAGTTCGATTATAGTATTCCAGATTGATAAAATTTGAAACGATTCACAACTCAAAAAGTTGTGAATCGTTTCCTCCAACCAATTATGACTCACGGTAAAATATTTAGAAAGCTTGGTTTTTGGACAGTTGGTGCGATTTACTTTCTTATTTTAGTCGGTGGAATAGTAAGAGCTACAGGTTCAGGTATGGGCTGCCCAGATTGGCCTAAATGCTTTGGTTCTTGGGTTCCTCCAACAGATATATCGCAATTACCAAGTAATTATAAAGAAATTTACGGTGAAAAGCTTAAAGGTGAAATAGAGTTCAATGCTGTTAAGACATGGATTGAATATATTAATCGTTTAGTTGGGGTCGCAATTGGTTTTTTAGTTTTCGGGACTTTCGTAAGTGCGTTTGTTAGTTTCAGAAAACAAGATAAGACGATTGTCTTACTAAGCTTGCTCGCAACGATTTTAGTAGCTTTTGAAGGATGGTTAGGCTCGAAAGTAGTTTCGAGTGAACTTCACCCAGTAATGATAACGCTGCACATGATTCTCTCAGTAATTATTGTGTTTATATTATTATATGCGGTGGCTCGGTCTTACAATTACGTGATTGAAATCGAAGATGTTGCAGATAAAAGTTCTTTGAGTTTTTTAGTATCAGCTGCCATTTTTCTAACTATAGGACAAGTTTTGTTAGGTACTCAAGTTAGAGAAGTTGTTGACGAAGTTGCCAAAAGTATGGGAGAAGCCCTTCGCACCGAATGGGTTGCTAACTTAGGTGGTAAGTTTCAAATGCACGCTTTCTTTTCGATAGTAATAGTCATAATAAATTTGTTTATTTATTATCGAATTAGGAAGTCTGTTAAAAGTAAAGGTTTGTTATCAACTTTCGCCAATTGGTTAGTAGTAGTTATTGGAATCGAACTTATATCTGGAATTTTCTTAGCTTATTTAGGTTTTCCAAGATTAATGCAGCCGATTCACTTAACCTTAGGAACATTGGCAATTGGCGTACAGTTTGTTATCTTTTTATTTCTTAATAAAGAAAGAGTTTTCAGAAGCATTGCTTCAAAATGATAGATGAGTTTGACAGTAACGGAAAATATTTTCGCTCAAAAGCTGAAAGCATATTACGATTTAACCAAGTTTAGGTTATCGTCAACTGTTGTTTTTTCGTCAGCTATTGGTTTTACTTTAGCTGCTGATAAAATTGAATGGGCAAGACTATTGTTGTTTGCTATAGCGGCTTTTGCAACAACAGCAGCAGCTAACATTATCAATCAAATTATCGAAAAAGACCTTGATAAATTGATGTCACGTACTGAAAATCGCCCGCTTCCGAGTGGTAGACTATCGGTGAAAGAAGCAGCAATGTTTGGCTGGATAATGGCTGCGATTGCAATGTATATTTTGTTTTATGAATTCAACTATAAAGCAGGTTTATTAGCTCTTTTATCAATGGTTTTATACGGGTTTGTATATACACCATTAAAAAGAGTTGGACCGATTGCCGTAGCGGTAGGTGCTTTACCAGGGGCTTTCCCTCCAATGATAGGTTGGGTAGCGGCTGTTAATCACTTTGGATTAGAACCAGGTATATTATTTGCGATACAGTTCTTTTGGCAATTTCCACATTTTTGGGCAATTGCTTGGGTATTGGATGAAGATTATAACAAGGCTGGATTTAAGTTATTACCATCAAGCGGTGGACAAAATTTAAACTCAGCTGTTCAGATAATGATTTACACGCTATTTTTATTGCCTCTCTGTTGGGCTCCATATTATTTGGGTATGACAGGTATCAATTCGGCAGTAGTAGCAATGGTGTTTGGTGTATTGTTTTTAGCACAAACATTTCATTTGATGCGACGAGTTGACAGAAAAGCGGCTCTTCAATTGATGTTCGGTTCATTTATATATTTACCAGTAGTGCAGATTGCCTATTTATTGGATAAATTATAATACCTTTTTATTTACTTGGGTTTTTGCTTGAGTAAACGATTCAACGATAAACTTTATGAGTAATAAATTAAAAAATAATAACACCACAGCTACCACCGTTGGTGTACAAGAGCCAGCTCAGGTACTATCAGTAAATAGGTGGAAGTTTATAGTTTGGCTTTTCATTATCACAATTGTGATGCTATTTGCTTCTCAGACAAGTGCATATTTGGTACGAAGAGCAGAAGGAAACTGGGCAGAATTTGAAATCCCAAGCATTTTTTGGATTAGTACTTTAGTTTTGATAGTTAGTAGTATTACAATGCACCTATCACTGCAAGCTGCAAAAAAGAATGAGAATGCCAAGCTCAAGACATTAGTAGCCATTACAACAGCTTTAGGCCTTGTGTTTTTGGGAATGCAGTATTTAGGTTGGCAAGATTTACAACAACAGGGGATTTATCTCAAAGGTAATCCATCAGGTTCGTTCTTTTATATTTTTACGGGCTTACACATGGCTCACTTAGCACTTGGATTAGGTATTTTGATAGCTACTTTTATAATGGCTTTCAGATTAAAGTTAGATTCAAGCAATACTATATTAGTTGAAGTTTGTGCAACTTCTTGGCACTTCTTAGACATACTTTGGCTATATTTGTTCGTATTTTTATTGTATTTTAGATAATATTTACTTTTTGACTATTTTTGGGTCGAAATTAATTGAAACTGTTAACCAAAGCGGCAAACCGCTAATAATTGTAAGTTATGGCAAGTGCAAATACCTCTACGACCGCAGAACACTTAATTTGGAAGGGTGGCGTGCAACCAATGAAAGTTGGCTATGGAAAATTGATGATGTGGATATTCTTATTGTCCGATACATTTACTTTCTCGGCTTTATTGATTTCATATGGTTTAGTTCGTTATAGTTTCCCGACATTTGAAGGTTTACGTAAAAACTTTGAGTTTTCTAATACTTGGTGGCCAATTCCTGAAAGAGTTTTTGAAGCAGTTCCATTTTTACATGGGGTTTCAGCACCGTTGGTGTTTGTAGGTATCATGACATTTATTTTGATTATGAGCTCTGTAACAATGGTATTAGCTGTAGAAGCTGGTCACCGTCGTGATAAGGCTGATGTTGAAAAATATATGCTTTGGACAATCCTTGGTGGTTTTGCTTTCTTAAGTTCACAAGCTTGGGAATGGAGTCACTTTATTCATGGAACAGAACATGGATTAACTTTGGCCGATGGAACCAAAATCTTTGGTGCGAATCTCGTACAAAATGAATATGGTCCAGCTGCTTTCGCCGATTTCTTCTTTTTCATCACTGGTTTTCACGGAACACACGTATTCTCGGGTGTAGTATTAAATATCTTGATATTCTATAATACAGCTAATGGAGTTTACGAGAAACGTGGTCACTATGATATGGTTGAGAAGGTAGGTCTTTACTGGCACTTTGTAGATTTAGTATGGGTGTTTGTGTTTACATTCTTCTACCTCGTTTAGAAAAATAACTCTTTTTTAATAAATTAGAAAGTCTTAAAATTAGTATACAATGGCTCAGCATTCTGAAAATACGGAAAAATTGCCAGCACAAACCAAAGAAATTTGGAAAACGTTCTGGATTCTATTAGGCATCACAGCACTCGAATTCCTTATCGCATTCGTGATTGATGCAGACACTTACAAGTGGACAAAAGTAGGAATATTCATTATTCTCACAATTGTAAAAGCATATTATATCGTAGGTATCTTTATGCACTTAAAGCATGAAGTGAAATCTTTAATCTGGACGATTGTCCTACCATGTGTTTTTGTGGTTTGGTTAATTGTTGCGTTGATAGTGGAAGGTGGATATATAGGTTTGGAGAGATTATTATTTAAATAAATAATGCGAAATAAATCATCAAAAGTCGGAATACTAATAGGCATATTAGCTGTTCCGACTTTTATTTTTGTTTTACTCAAATTATTTGGGCAAAACTACTATAAATTACCCTATCTCATGCCAGAAATGGATGAAACTGGGCAGGTTGTTATGAAAGGGCCAGATACGGTGTTTCATCAGATTCCACCGTATGAGCTAATAGACCAGCAAGGAAAGAAATTTAGCTCGGCAAACGTGAAAGGTAAAATCTATGTAGCAGATTTTTTCTTTACAAGATGCGGAACGATTTGTCCGAAATTATCTAATAGTTTATCGAGAGTGCAAAGTATTTTCTCGGCCGACAGTAATGTGGTAATAGTATCTCATAGTGTTGACCCTAAGTATGATTCTTCGGCAGTATTGCAGCGATATGCCCAAAAATATGATGCGAAATACGGTAAATGGTATTTTCTGACAGGAGATAAAAAAACGATTTACGATGTTGCTATAAAAGGCTATAAATTGCCAGTAGCAGATGCTTCCGAATATGATAATAAAATCAAATCAATTGATGAAACATTTATACATTCGGAAAAGTTACTATTAATAGACAAAGAAGGATATATTAGAGGAATTTACGACGGAACGTACTCACCAGATGTAGAGCGTTTGATAGCTGAAGTGAAGGTGCTGTCTGAGATTTATAAATCTAAGTAATAAATATTACTAACGCTAATTATCTTTCATTGCTAATCTATTATTTTCTTAAAACAAATTAAAATGAAAGCAGTAAGAGCAAAACAGGATAAGGCTTCGATGACATTCATAAATGTAGTTTCGATTGCGGTGCCACTGGTGGTGGCAATCTTGTTGGGAATTAGACAAAAAATTGATTTGGGGGCGTGGACAAAAGTGCTTCCACACGTGATTGGTGCAATCAATACAATAACTTCTATTTTGTTGATATATGGCTTGTTTTTAATTAAGCAAAAGCAAATTGAGCGTCATAAAAAAGTAATGTCAATGGCATTTGGTTTAGGTGGTGTTTTTTTAGTATGTTACGTTCTATATCACCTAACTAATCCATCAACAAGTTTTGGAGGGGAAGGTATCGTGAGATATTTCTATTATTTTATTCTAATAAGTCATATCTTATTGTCTTTGGTTGTATTACCTTTGGTTTTAAGAGCGTATTTTTTTGCATGGGTTGAAGAGTATGAATTGCACCGTAAATTGACAAGATTTGCATTCCCGATTTGGTTATATGTTTCGATTACAGGTGTGATAGCGTATTTGATGATTAAACCTTATTATGTTTAAACTTTAAGTAAAAGGTTATGAAAAAAATCGTAGCGTTTTTTATAGTATTCTTGTTAAGTCAAACTTTGACTTTTGCACAGTGTGCGATGTGTCGTGCAACTGTGGGGAGTAATTTGAGCGAAGGGCGTGGAGTTATTGGTACAGGTATCAATGATGGTATATTATTAATGTTGGTGTTTACTTATCTTTCTGTACCAACTGTTATTTACGTTTGGTTCAGAACTGCAAAAAAAGAAATGCGTTTGAAAATGGGTCAGCAATAAGCTCATTATAAGTTGTAAATACGAAAAGCGATTGTTAGACCGAAATCTGATAATCGCTTTTTTGTTAGTAAAATTTCCACATCTAACTTTGAGTCACAAT
>NZ_JBMLRC010000430.1:51000-52529 GCF_049241225.1 Emticicia sp. | reverse complement strand
AGCAAAATACCGCACTTCGACCCTGAGCAGTTTGGTTTTCAAGGACAAAAATTGATGTCGGGTGTAGAAGACATGAGCTACCCAACTACCCGTAGTTTTGGTGTGAAATTGGGCATTACATTCTAAGGTTTTCAAATCATTAAAGACATGAAGAAATTTAATAAATATATCATTGCTATCTTGTTTGTGAGCAGTTTGAGCTGTACGCAAGATTTCGAGAAACTTAACATTAATCCAACTGCCCCAGTTGATGTTCAGCCTGAGCTTTTGCTTCGTAAAGTGCTGTTCGACTTTGCCGACCAAATGTCGTACGAAGGCTTTGTGGCGGGAAATTTATTAGGACAACAGTTCACGGCCATCGACTTTAATTTATTCGACCGCCATAGCCTAACCGAACCTCAATACGGCGGAAATCCGTGGCCGTTTTTGTACGAAAACCTGCGTGATAATGAGATTTTACTGGCAAAATCAAGAGCAAATGCCGCTTTTGGTGTCTATGAAGGCCCAGCTTTGATTTATAAGGCTTACTTGACGGGAGTTCTGACCGACCTTTATGGCGATGTGCCTTACTCAGAAGCCTTGAAAGGAAAAAGTGGAAACGTAACGCCAAAATACGATGCTCAAAGAGATATTTATTTAGGAAAAGATGGAATCATTGATAACCTAAATTCAGCCATTACGGCTATTACGAATTATAAAGGAGCAACACGCTTGCAAGGAGATATTATTTTCAACGGTGACTTGACTAAATGGAGAAGATTTGCTAATTCGTTGAAATTCAAATATTTGATGCGTGCATCAGGCAAAGAAAATGTGGCAGAGCAGTTGAAACAAATTTTTGCTGGCGGAGACTATATCAAAGACGCTACTCAAAATGCGGTGTATGCCTTTACGGCTTCGCAACCCAATAATTTTAGAATGGCAACAGCTCGTATCGGTGACTTCAATTTGTTCATCATGTCGGAGACAATGGACGAAATTCTGACCAAACTCGACGACCCACGTAAGCAAGTGTTATTCCGCCCAACGGCCAATAACGCCAATGTTTATAAAGGCTTATTAAATGGGCCAGATGCTTCAAAACTTTCTATCTCGGTCGGAAACTATTCTTTTTCAGGAAGAATTTTCAGAGAAGATGCAGGTCGTTTGAAGGCCAATTTCTTGACAAGTTTTGAAATGAATTTCTTGCTGGCAGAAGCTGCCGAAAAAGGCTTCATCAGTGCCGATGCCAAGACTTTCTACGAAACAGGCGTAAAACAAGCCTTCGATTATTGGTATTCGATTTTGCCAGAAAATTACTTAAAAACTGGTCCAGCGGGATACAAAGTGGCAAACGCCAACCCAATTGAGCAGATAATTACACAAAAATGGATTGCCAACGTCATCAACGGATACGAGGGCTGGAACGAATACCGCCGCACAGGTTTCCCGAAACTTAAAACTATTTCGGCAAGTTTGAATCAGAATCTAATACCTGTTCGTATGCCTTACCCAACCACCGAAGATGCCCTAAACAACGCAAACTTCAA
>NZ_JBMLRC010000430.1:26364-50900 GCF_049241225.1 Emticicia sp. | reverse complement strand
CTGTTCGTATGCCTTACCCAACCACCGAAGATGCCCTAAACAACGCAAACTTCAAAGCAGCAGCCGAGAAAACTAATAAAAACAGCATCAATTCACCAGTTTGGTGGGATAATTGAGAATAGTCCACAGTCAATGGTCGGCAAGTCCACAGCGAGTTAATTGTCTATTCACTTATGTGTTAAAAAATCCCGAAGGGATGATATTATTATAGTAAAAGAAGTAGTTGCAAATATTTGGAATCCCGAAGGGATGAAATAATTATATAATGTCGCTTCGGCGGTCTATAATTTTTTCGCCCCTTCGAGATTCGGTTTTCAAAGCACACCGTTAAATATAAACCTTATGAGTACACTTACGTGGCAATGGATAATCTTGATAGCGGTCAACGTCGTGCTGTTTTGGGTATCTCCGTGGTCGAATAAAGTCAATGATTTTTTTAGAGGAAGCCACAACGACACGCCACCGAGTGCCTTTTTGCTCACGAGTAGTTTGGTTATCTGTTGGTTATTTGCCAAATCCATTACCAATGCCGCCGATTTAGGCTATCAGTTTGGTATCGTTGGTGGAGTAGCCTACGCTGGTTATTACTTGTCTTTTTTGGTAGCGGGCGTTATCATTTACCGAATGCGAACCAAAGGAAACTACAAAAGCATTCATCATTTTTTACAAACCAAATACGGTAAAGGGGCCATCATTCTTTTCACGATTCTGATAGGTTTTCGATTGCTCAACGAAATTTGGTCGAATACCATGATTGTCGGAAGTTATTTTGGCGAAAAAGGCAGTACGCCCTATTTCGCTTCACTGACGGTTTTTACTTTACTCACGCTCGCCTATACACTTAAAGGCGGAATGCGAACTTCCATCATTACTGACCTTATTCAAATGGCATTTTTTGTGCTGTTGATGGTTATAATTTTAGGAATTATTATTCCAGAAACCGATGGTGGCGTAAAAACATTTGTGCAAAGTGGAGAATGGTCGATGGCTCAAGGAGTTAACCTACTTTTGGTGGCATTGATTCAAGTTTTAAGTTATCCTTTTCATGACCCAATTCTTACCGACCGAGGTTTTATTTCGAGTCCGAAAACTACGCTCAAATCCTATCTTTGGGCAACGGTTATCGGGGCAAGTTGTATCATATTGTTTAGTTTTGTAGGAATTTTTGCTAAAATGAGAGGTTTAGAAGCTCCCGCAACCATTGGCGTAGCCAAGTTTTTCGGCACGATTTTGCTTTTGGTTATGAATACTATCATGCTCACATCGGCGGCAGCTACTATTGATTCTACGTTTACCTCAACCGCCAAATTGGTACATATAGATTTACTTAATGAAAAAGGCATTAGTGTTTCAAAAGCTCGCCTAACTATGATTGCGATTGCGGTTTTTGGTACAATTCCGATTTTCTTTAATCCCGAAATTTTGTCGGCAACCACCATCAGTGGCACAATGGTAATGGGTTTAGCCCCTATATTTGTATTTTGGAATTTGGACGCCCCAAAAATATCTTACTTTGCCTCAGTGATATTGGGCGTGGTGTTTGGATTTTGGTTAGTTTTTTATCCAGTACCAACGTTTATGCTTTTATCAGAAGGCAAATATGCTGATTTACTGAGCATCAATCTCTTTGGTACGATTGCTTGTTTTGTTGTTTTTTTATTACCGATTTTATTCAAGAAAAAAATTGAGTCAACTAACTAAAAATATTGGTCGATTAAGCGGAAAAGTTTTGGTTTTTGGCGGAGTTTATTCCAATTACCAATCTTTGGAAGAACTATATCGAATTGCCGAAGCCGAAGGAATAAAACCCAGCAATATTATTTCTACTGGCGATATTGTGGGCTATTGTGCAGCCCCAAGTGAATGTTTGGATTTTATAGAAGATTGGAAAATCCACGGGATTCAAGGGAATGTCGAGCAGAATCTTATCAACGGAACGGACGACTGCGGTTGCAATTTTGAAGAAGGAAGTCGTTGTGATATTTTCTCGAAACAATGGTTTCCGTATGCAATGGTGCGAATGACCGAACGAAATATGGCTTTTTTGGAGCAATTGCCTGAGAAAATCAGTTTTGAATATGCCGATAAAAAAATTGATGTTATTCACGGTTCTTACGATAATATCTCTGAATTTATCTTTAAATCAACTGATTGGGCAATAAAAAAACATAATTTCGACCAAACAGATGCTGACGTGATTTTAGCAGGCCATTGTGGACTGCCTTTCGCCGATGTGCAAGATGGAAAATATTGGCTCAATGCAGGTGTAATTGGAATGCCTGCCAATGATGGTACAGCAAGAGTTTGGTATTTGATTTTGGACGATGCCGATGGACAGTTTTCATATCAATTTCACAACTATGAATACGAATCTTTTGAAGCAAATCAGCTCATGCTCGAAAATGGTTTGCCATTTTCATATTCCGAAACGCTACTGACTGGCATTTGGGATAATAACGAAATTTTGCCCGACGAAGAAACCGCTCTTGAAGGTATTCCGATTGAATTTTGAGGCGATTCATCAAAATCGCCTTTTTTATGCCTTTTCTGAGTAGAGTTCATCTACAATTCCTTGCATAGCTCGCTTGATTTCTCTTACAAAACGCTTATTGTCAGGATTTTGTATATTTTCTTCTTGCATTGCTTTGAAGAATAAAATATAAGTAGGCACATCTAAAGCCTCACTCAATTGCTCCATAGTTTCAAGACTGGGGTCTTGTTTTTCGGACTCAATTTGAGATAAATATGAATTAGAAATACCTGTTTTTTGAGCAAGTTCTGACTGGCTATAACCTTTTTCAAGTCTTGCTTCTTTGATTACTTTTCCGATGTGCATGATACACTTTTGGTTTATGCCAAGAACTCCATCATTCTAACAATCTTGTAAAGCCAACTGGCAACTTCACCCGATTTTTTCATAAGTTCTTTATAACTCTTTCCCTCTTCTTTAGCGATGGACTCTTTGGCTTTTTCAATATTTTTTAAAACTTCCAACAACTTTTTTCTATCTTCTTTCGACAGTTTTTTGCTGAGTAACTGACTTCTAACGTCTAACTCTGTTCCCAATAACTGCTTGATGATAGCCAAATAATACTTTTCGGAATTTCCCATTTTTTGAAATCTTTAGGTTTTTTTTTCATTTTTTACAATTATATTAATGAGTGGCAAATGGAATGCACAAATATCAAACTAATTTCACTAAAAACAAAATATTTTCATAAATAATGAAATAAATTTATCCTTTAATAAAATATTTGTGTTTTGTAAGACACTTTTAAATCTCTTATCTTTGTTCAAATTTTACAGAAATGAACGTGCTTGACCTTATTTTTATCCTTCCACTACTTTATGGAGCTTACCGTGGCTACCAAAAAGGACTTTTTATCGAAATCATCGGAGTTGCTGCTTTCATTGTTGCTATCGTTATTGGCTTTAAGTTTTTGGGCTTCGGAATGAACATGATTGCTCCAGTCATTGGCGAAAGTTTGGCCAATCGTTTTTTACCTTATTTGAGTTTTACAGTTATATTTTTCCCGACAATTTTCTTAATAAATAAAATGGGCTGGATGCTCCGCCGTGCTTTGCGTTTCACTATTTTAGGTACGATTGATGGCTTTGCAGGAGCTTTGGTAGGAGTTTTTACGTGGCTTTTTGGAATCAGTACATTTTTGTGGTTGATGTCGAGCATTGATATTAATCTTCCCGAAAAACTCACAAAAGAATCTTTGACTTACCCAGTCATGAAAAAAGTTGCTCCGACCGTTATCTCTAAAGTCTCAGATTGGATTCCGACTGGTGGCAATATGATTAAGGAATGGACAAAAGACAAAGCATGATATTTGTCGTTTTGTTTCACGCTGTTCGCTCTTCCAAAAAAAATCTTCGATTTTACTGTAACCTTTATTTCTTCACGCAGTTTCCACATTCAAATAACCAAAACATATAACATTCTCAGCGTTTGGAAGCACTGACCGACAATCATTTAATGCTCAAAGTTAAAGCGGGCGATTTAGACAAGATGGGACTGCTCTTTGAGCGTTATCATCGAGCATTGTTTGCTTTTCTTTATCATTCAACTGGTCAGGCGGCACAAAGCGAAGACATGGTTCAGACGGTTTTCTATCGAATGTTAAAATACCGCCACACTTTTACCGAAACTGGCGAATACCGTACTTGGATGTATCATCTGGCCAGAAATGTTTTGATTGACACCGCCAAAAAAAACCAACGAATGGTTTATCAGGCAGATGTAACGGCCATGAGCGAAAAAATAATTTCAGAACCAGCGGCCGATATTCAACTCGAAAAAAAACAAGAGTCCGAAAACCTCCACGCGGCTTTGGCAAAGTTGAATCCAGAGTACCGAGAAGTATTAGTCTTGAGTCGTTTTCAAGAATTATCTTACCAAGAAATTGCCGATATTCTCGGCACTTCCGAAGGAAATATCAAGGTTCGAGTACACCGAGCTATGAAAGAATTAAAGAGTATTTATTTAAAATAAAAAAGATTCCTTATCCCCTCTCCAATTGGAGAGGGGCAAGGGGTGAGGTTAATATGGAAAATGAATTTGATGAAATAGAAAAGCAACTTTGGGAACAGCTGGGCAAATTACCAACACCCGACCCAAGCCAAGCTATGAAACCTCGTTTTCATGCCATGCTTGATACTTATAAAGCCGAAGTTGAAGAAAAAAAAGCAAACAGTTTTAATCTATTTTTTGCTAAAATAAAAGAAGTATTTGTTTACAGACCTTCTTACAATTGGGCTTATGCAATGGTGCTGATAGTAATGAGCGGAGCAATCGGATATTTTGTCGGAACACCTAACAATCAATCAGTTGCCGACCAAAACGATGTAAAACAGTTATCGTCAGAAGTGCAAGAAATGAAAGAAATGATGATGCTTTCGATGCTCGAAAACCCAACCGCCACCGAACGCCTCAAAGCCGTAAGTTATACACAAGAACTCAACAAAGTTGATGATAAAGTAATTGATGCTTTGCTCACAACACTCAACTCCGACCCTAACGAAAACGTACGACTCGTTACGCTCGAAGCCTTGATTCAATTGGGCAATAACCCAAAAGTCCGTGAGGGATTGGTACAGTCGCTTATGAAACAAGACTCACCGCTTGTGCAGGTAGCTTTGGCCGATGCCATGGTGAAATTGCAAGAAAAACGCTCAGTAAAACAATTTAAGCAATTACTTCAAAAAGAAAACCTCAATAAAGCCGTAAAAGGAAAGATTGAGAAAACGATTCAAGTACTTTCGTAGAACACCAAACAAACACAAAATTATGAAAAAACTAATTATTCCGATTTTGTCGGGGGTGGTATTGTCATGCACAAACGCTCCCGCACAAGACAACAAATTTACCGAAACCATCAAAAAAGAGTTTGTGGTTTCGCCCAACAGTGTGCTGGCTGTTTATAACATTGATGGCTTCATAAAAGTCGAAGGTTATGACGGAAACAAGGTTTTGATAGAAATTGATAAAACAATTTCGGGCAAAACCAACGAGATTGTAGAAGAAGGGAAACGAGAATTTAAACTCGAATTTGAGCAAAAAGCCGATAGCATCATTGCTTATATCATCGAACCGTGGGACTCTCGACCGAATCGCAATCAAGAAAAATGGAGAAAGAATGACCAACGTAAAATCCAGTATCATTGTAATCTAAATTTTACGATAAAAGTACCTAAAACAATGAATTTGGCAGTTTCGACAATAAACAATGGCGATATTTTGGTAACGGACGTATCAGGCTTTATGAAAGTAAACAACATCAATGGCAAAATAACGGTAAAAAATGCCCAAAAAGCCAACGAGATTCATACAATCAACGGTGATGTAAACATCAATTATACTGTTTTGCCGCCCGATAACGCCAATTATTATACGCTCAACGGTAACTTGACCGTAATTTACCCAAATAATCTTTCGGCAGATTGTTCGTTCAAAAGTTTCAACGGTGATTTTTACACCGACTTTGAAGACATAGAAAAACTTCCTGCTCGTGTCACGAAAACCATCAGCGAAACCGACAAAGGCACAACGCACAAACTCAGCAAAGGAAGCTTGATTAGAATTGGGTCAGGTGGAAAAAACCTAAAATTTGAAACTTTCAACGGCAATATTTATATAAAAAAATCATAGAACAATGCTCCGAATTGTTCGTAAATACTCAATAAAATGCAGACAAACAAAATAATAACCGCAACAATAGCACTAATTATAGGCCTCTCATTCTGTGCCCAAGGCCAAGAGCGTGAGCAACTCACAGTTCCAGTTTCTGACCCCTCAAAAGAAATAAAGCTGAATGTTAACCTTATTTCTGGCTCAATTAAAGTAATGGGTTATGATGGAAAAGATGTTGTGATTGATGCCATTGCCCCTGTTTCAGAAAAAAAACAAACTCGTGAGCGTACCGACGGCATGAAGAAAATTTCGACTAACGATGGTTTTGAAATAGTAGCTCGCGAACAAAACAACAATATCAACGTAAGCACCGACCGAGTGAATATGAAAATAAATCTCAGCATCAAAGTGCCCCGTAGATCGTCGCTTAAACTCAAAACTATCAACGATGGCGATATTTATGTAGAAAGTGTATCTGGAAACCACGAAATTTCAAACATTAATGGAGAAATCAAGATGAAAAATGTAGCGGGTTCGGTTGTGGCTAATACAATCAATGAAGATATCATTATTAACTTCACCGATATTACACCCAATACTCCGATGGCATTTACTACCTTAAATGGTAATGTTGATGTAACTTTTCCGGCAAATGTAAAGGCAAACGTAAAACTCAAATCAGATATGGGCGAAGTGCTTACCGATTTTGATATTGATGTTGATAAAACAGCCGCCAAAATAAAGCAAACTGCCGATAAAGAAAAAGGTCTCTACAAAATCCAAAAAGATGAATGGACGTACGGTAAAATCAATGGTGGCGGCCCCGAAATTATGATGAAAACCATGCACGGAAATGTGCTTATTAGAAAAGTAAAATAAAAAAAATCCCCCAGACGAAATTCGGCTGGGGGCATACGTTTCAGTTTAGGGTAGGAAATCAATTTTTTTCGACGGGTTGAGTGCTGGCATACACCAAAGCACCACCCGCAATTGCAATGTCTTTCAATAAACTCATCATTGACATCTGCCCACTATCACCGCCAGCCATTACGCCAGGCAAATGAATAGCCAAAACAAATACTAACAATAAAATAGCAAGTAAAGCAGCCGCAAGACGAGCTTTCTTCTGCATAATAATTGCTACTGCGGCAGCAATAAGGGCTACTCCCGTAAGGTATACCCAAATAACACCACCTGGAATCGGCACCATTTTGGCCATTCCTTCAGCTCCTAAGAAATGAAAAATACCAAAAATTGCCATTGGTACAGCCAGCAGAAAACGGCCGATTTTTGTAAGCGGCGAAATTACAGCTTCCATAATAGTAGGTAAGGTTTAGGTTAGGTTGAAACAAATTTCGTTGTAATATTAAATTTTTTATTAGATAAATGCAAATTTTTATACAAAAATTTAGTCATTCAAGGATACTTTTACCCAACCCATAAAATTCGTATAAACATTATAAGCCACAAGCGGTTTATAATTTCTATAAATTCTACTATCAAATCATGCCCAAATCATTATTAAAGTACAAAAACTACGATGTCCATTCAATCTCGACAGTCTTCGAGGATAAAATAAATGCCAATATTGCCACTTGGGTGATGCAAGTAGCAATGGGTGGAAAAATGCTCTGTGTAGCTCTCTATAAAGTTGATTACACGATTGAGTTAGTTAGGGCTTCGGGAATTCTGAATATCAATTTATTGGCTCAAGAACAAACCAATCTGATAGCCAAACTTGGCCGAAAAAGTGGTAAAAGTTCTAATAAATTCAAAAATCTGAAATTTGATTTGGATGAAAGGGGCTGCCCGTTTCTGACCGAAGCCATCGGATATGTTCAATGCAAAGTTTTACACTCAACCGATGGAGGCGACCACGAACTCTTTGTTTGTGAAGTACTTAAACAAGTGGTTTTACACCCTGCAAAAGAAGTACTGACCAATAATTATTTGAGAGAAAACGGGTACGTACGAGGATAAAAAAATTACGCCATTGTAGATTTCTCCCCAATGGCGTAATCATAGCTTCGCTAATCTCTTTATTATTTACAGTCATACAAATACGTAGCACTTCCTTCATATTTTTCGTTTCCGTCAACCTGTAAATAAGTCATCTTTGATGGCATATTTTCTTTAGTATATTCGTATTTGTAGGTTGTTGTTACAGCTCCACCCGTAAATACTCCAGTTACTTTATCAGTAAGAATATTATTGGCATTGATATAATACGTCAGATTCTCGCCAAATAATAATCCAATTATAATAAATGGAATATTAGCTTTTGAAAGAACGGCATTTGAATAAACACTTGGTTTGGTATCGAACGTGAGATTTTCTAATATTGTCTCTTTTTTGCCATCTGCACTTGCGAGAATTTTTTTCAAATTATTTTTATCATATTCAAAAATAAAGTCAATGTTTCCGTCTTCTTTATTGATGGCTGTTACCTGTGTTACTTGCCCACTCGCGTTGGTAGTAAGTATATACTCGCTAATAGTAATAAAGATTTGAGTATTCTTAGCTGAATACTTTATACTACTCATATTGCCCTTTGCATCATATGAATAATTAAATGTTTCAACCGCCACTCCATCAACCATTGTTAGTTTGGTTATTCGGTTATTAGCATCATACTCATATGTCGAAATAACTCCATCTTGATTTAGAGAAGTGAGTAAATTTTTAGTATTATAGGTAAAAGTATTTTTGTATTTTTCACTGTTTTCGGTTTCTACAATTTCTTTTACAAAGCATTTTGTGGCCGACGAGTTAGACCCAGAATTGCTTCCAGTTGAGCCTCCGCTAGTACCGTTTGTTGAGCCATTACTTTTAATGATGAGCTCATCTTCTTTACATGATTGAAGAGTAATTAAGGTAAAAGTGAATAATGACAGCAGCGAGAAAAGTTTTTTCATTACAGTATTTGAGTTTAGAATACAAAATTACTAAAAAACTTTAATTATCACATCCTTGAATTGTTGCCTTAAAAACGCTCCCTGCATTTACACTAAAACCCGGTAATAACTCAATATTACTAGCGGCTTGATAATTAACTTTCGATGAATTAGATAATACATTAGTGGCCGTAATTGAATTAGCGGCTTTTATTGTCAAGTTTTTATTGCTAAAATTATCAGCAGTATTCAAACTAATTGCCGTAGCACACGGAGTATACGTAACGGCGATTGATTTACTGGCAGCCCTATTGTTGGCTTGGTCTTTAGCCTGTATGCTTACAACGTAAGTTCCAGCATTCATTGATGGCAATGTATAAATGGCATCATTCGTGCTATCAATAACTACTCCATTCACTAAAATTTCATATATCAGTCCCGAACTACTATTATCGGTGGACGGATTCCAAGATAATAAATAATTATTTGAAACAGTAGCATTTACATTCAAATTTACCGGATTTGTTGGTGCAATGGCATCAGCATTTGCTCCAGAAGATAGAAGTTTGGCATCGGCCCAATCGCCATGGTCGCAATAATTATCGTCACCTGCCATATCTGTAACTAACTTTAGCTGACTTGCATTACTAATATCAATATTTAAATCAATCGTTGGAGATGTAGTACTCATTACCGAACTCGTATACTCTATATTATTATCTTTATAAACTTTAAAAACAATACTACCGCACGCTCCATCTGGTATTTCATCATCGATACCTATTTTTGCTCTAAAGGTAGTGTATTGATTAGGTATAAGATTATAGATAATCTCTGCATTAGTATGAGTTCCAAGTCCTTTGGTATAAGTTACACCATTCAATGTCAACACCCTTCCGTCGCCAGCGGCATCTTCGCCATTGCTACGATCAATCTCGATTGGCCCAAATCCATTGTTTGCATAAGCAGGCTGCAAGTCAGAAAGGTAGACTTGTGTATTTTCGCCAGTTGTCAACTTTGCTACAAAGCTAAGTTTTGAGCTTGGCGTTGAATTATTTCCTAAATCGATGGCTTTCACATAACATTCGAAAGCCTGATTTAAAATGCTTGTCTGAGAAATATACTGATAAGTAAGTGTTTGTGCACTAACCGTATCTGTTGATACACCATTGATAAATATCTCATATGCACTAATACCAACATTATCGGTAGCACTATCCCACGATAATTGAAAACCATTATTATTGATATTTGACATCTTCACGAGTGGTTCATCAGGTGGAGTTGTATCAGTAGGATTACAGTTAGGATAAATATCTTTTGTGTAAGTTACCCAAAGGCCGTAAGAGTCAGTGACTCGAAGTGTAACTCTATAAAAATACAAGTGTCCGTCGCAGGGGACAATTTCTAAACTGGTTTGGGCAGTTTGTCTCGTCACATCTAATGCGGGGTGCGAATGGTCGTCGTGGTGAAGTCTAACGGTCCATCGGTAAGTAAGCTGGCTACTACTTTCCTCATTATCAGATGTTTGTGCTGAAAGATATATAATATCGGAACCGTTGTTATTAAAAAAATTAATATTATCTACACTCGTAGAAATTATTGTAGGCGGTGTATTATTGATAGAAATAACGGTTGATGTGGTATCAGTAAGTCCACCTTCATCTGTAACGGTCAATTTGACTCGGAAAGCCTGTGGATTGGATGAACCATTATCAAATACATGAGTAGTATTGATTCCTGTACTTGTTTGCCCATCACCAAAATCCCACGAATACGTCAGTCCACTTGTGTTTTCATAATCTGTCGATGTTGAGGCATCAAATACCACACTCAGCGGAGAAGTACCATTTCTTACACTTGAACTAAATCTTGCTACCGGAGATACGTTTGTTCCTTCAGCGTAGAAAATTCTACGAACTTCTACTGCGTCTCCCTCATTAATACCTAACTTTACATAATAAATAGATTCATCAGCTGGATTATAAGCTAAAGATACAGCCCCCGAAGCCGAGGTATGTAAATCTCTGAACGAAACAGGGTTATGAGAATTATCGAAAGAAAAGCTTTTAATCCAACCAGGCGTAAAGTCAGCAAAAATATACGTATTTCGATACTCTTCAGGAAAAGCTGTTCCTGTGTACCAAACTCCACCAATCGAGCAAGTTCCTG
This sequence comes from Emticicia sp., assembly GCF_049241225.1. NCBI lineage: Bacteria > Pseudomonadati > Bacteroidota > Cytophagia > Cytophagales > Leadbetterellaceae > Emticicia > Emticicia sp. The sequence continues at coordinate 39,695 of NZ_JBMLRC010000430.1, read as the reverse complement.
TAAAATTTACCCCCGGGAATTCGCTTGAACCTACGGTATGAACCATGTCATGGATGATTACTTTTGCTGAAATATCTCCATTTACACCCGCATGAATCCATTCAACTGTTGGCTTTTTATAACTTGCCGGAATGTAGGTCGGGTTTTCCCAAACGGTTGGTTTGTCAATACCCTCATAAATAGGCCATCCAAAATTTTGGCCACCCATTGAAATTACATTCAGCTCTTCACGGTCATTCCAACCAACTTCGCCAACATATACTGCTCCCGGCAATCCAGAATTTGGCTTTACCGAAAGCCTAAATGGATTTCTGAAACCCAATGCCCAAACCCGCGATTGTGCCGAACGAGGTGCGTTAGTGTCAAAAAAAGGATTATCGGCGAAACCATCTCCATTTTCGGGGTTTATTCTGATAATTTTCCCATTCAATGAATTGATTATCTGACATCTATAAACTCTATCATCAACGTATTCAGCCTCTGAGATAATTCCATCTTCAAACGCTTGTCCATCATAATTTTCTTCAGCGTCGCCGAGTCCGCCATCGCCAATTCCCACAAACAATGAGCCGTCATTTCCGAAAGCCATACCGCCCCCAGCGTGGTTAGTTCCTGTAATTGGTACACCTGATGACTTTGTTTCTCCTAAAAGTACTAATCTTGACCCATAATCAACAGTGGTTGGACTCTGTGGTGTAGGTGTTGTATATCTGGTTACACGAGCGATGGTTGCTCCTTTAACAGGCGGATTGTTGGGGTCATAATCTTGAGTACCGTGGTAAAATAAATAGTGTCTGTCAACTACATAAAAAAGATATACATGACCATTATTAATAAAATTAGGGTCTAAAGCAAAGCCCAAAATACCATAGTCTCCATAGGTAGCAACCTCTTCGGAAATATCAATAAAAAGAGTTTTTACGTTGTTTTCTACGACATATACCTTACCTTCTTTTTCCCAAACATACATTTTGCCATTCGCATCGAAAGTAAGACCGGTCGGATTCTGCCAATTACCCGAGTGTACTTGGTCAACAAATCCATTAGGCACCTGGGCGTTGGCTTCGAAAACTGAAATCGTAAATAGAACTAAAATAAAAAGTATGAGTCTATTCATAATAGGAGGTAATATTCTTTGATTAGATATAGTTGTATGACGAAAGTTTAAAATGATACGTTGCTTTTATATTATTTACCTTTGAAACTAGGACTTCTTTTCTGTAAAAAAGCCATTACGCCTTCAGCAAAATCGTGTGTTTTCCCTAAAGCTTCTTGGTTTTGAGCTTCATATTCGAGAATTTCCTCTATTGAGCTACTAAAAGTTTGATTCAAAACTTTTTTCATCAAACCAATCGACTTTGTTGGGGCTTTTTTGTAATATTCTACAACTTCTGCGATGGTCTCATCTAAATTTTCGTAAGCCACTGCTTTAGTTACTAAACCTAAAGTTAGGGCTTCTTCCATAAATACTTTCCGCCCTGTGCTGCATAATTCAAATGCTCTTTGCATACCCACAATTCTCGGCAGAAAATACATCGACCCAGCATCAGGCATTAGGCCGATTCCTACAAAAAGCTCGCTCATGTAAGCATCTTTATTAGCAACAATCATATCACAGGCCAATGCAAGTGACATACCCGCTCCTGCTGCTATACCGTTCATTCGACAAACGACTGGTTTTTCAGCATTCCTGATGGCAAGAATCATTGGGTTATAGTTTTCTCGAAGCGAGTCGCCTAATGAAGTAAGACCTCCGTCCATTCCAGCTTTCAAATCTGCCCCCGAACAAAACGCTTTGTCGCCAACTCCTGTAATCACAATGACTCGTACGGAATCATCGTTAGTCGTAGACTCAATAGCTTTTGTTATTTCTCTAATAAGAGCCGTACTTAGAGCGTTATAAACTTGCGGGCGATTGAGAGTAATAGTAGCAACGCCATCAGAATTTTCAAAGATTATGTTCTCGTACATGATTGAAAGTCAGTTATTTGGTTTTGTTGTAAATTGTAGTTTTTGAAGTATTATCTAAGAGATACGAAAGATATACATACAAAGTTGGGAAGGAAAGTTCCTTATTAAAACATTTTTATTTAAAATTTATTTGAATTGCTCATGAAACTCTATATTTGTAGACATTTTTCGCGAATAATAAATAAACTGAAGTGAGTCAACTTGGAAATGAAAATGGTAATGGGCATAACCACCATCATCTAGATAAAGTATCTGCCGCTGGATTATTAATTGCTCTTGGAATTGTTTTCGGTGATATTGGCACATCTCCTCTTTATGTTTTAAAAGCAATCGCTGGAAATGAAATCATTAGTGAAGAAATCATTTTTGGGGCTTTGTCTTGTGTTTTCTGGACACTGACTCTTCAAACAACCGCAAAGTATGTAATACTAATTTTAAGGGCAGACAATCGCGGAGAAGGAGGAATTTTTGCCCTCTATACCCTTGTCCGACGTCACGCTCGCTGGCTCACAATTCCTGCTATTATCGGTGGTAGCACCATGATTGCCGACAGTATCATTACACCTCCTATTTCGGTATCCTCGGCGGTTGAAGGGCTAATCATTCTTTACCCCAATATCAAGGTTGTTCCGATTGTCATTACAATTATCTCAGGCTTATTTTTCGTACAGATTTTAGGAACAAATGTAGTGGGAAAAGCATTTGGGCCAATCATGACAGTCTGGTTTTTGATGCTTGGTACTTTTGGAGCAATCAACGTTTTGCAAGATTTTTCGGTTTTTAAGGCTATCAATCCTTATTATGCCTACCAGCTATTAGCACATCATCCAGGCGGTTTCTTTTTGTTGGGTTCGGTGTTTTTGTGTACTACTGGAGCCGAAGCTCTTTATTCTGATATGGGCCATGTAGGCCGTGGGAATATCCGTATTAGTTGGATTCTCGTAAAGGTTTGTTTGCTTCTCAATTATTTCGGTCAAGGAGTTTATGTAATGAGCCTAAACGGACAAAAACTAGGCTCTCGCAATCCTTTCTACGATATTATGCCACAGTGGTTCTTGCCAATTGGTATCGTAATTGCAGCAATGGCCACGATCATTGCCAGCCAAGCGATGCTCACTGGTGTATTTACTCTTATTTCTGAAGCTATTCGCTTGAACTTTTGGCCTAAAATCAAAATCAATTTCCCTTCTGACCAAAAAGGACAAATCTACATTCCGAGTGTAAATATCATGCTATACATTGGTTGTATTGGTGTAATTACTTATTTCAGCCGAGTAGCCGATGAAATGACGATTAAAGAAGGACACAAAGTACTGGTTTCGACAGCAATGGAAGCCGCTTACGGCTTAGCCATCGTACTGACGATGCTCATGAACACTTTCTTGTTTAGTTATTATCTCTACGCAAAAAAATCAAGGTTTGCTTGGGTAGTTATTTATTTTTGTATTTTCTTTTTCATCGAATGTTGTTTCTTGATTGCCAACCTCCAAAAATTCATGCACGGCGGTTGGGTTTCAATGCTTATTGCGGTTGTGATGATTGGCATTATGTATATCTGGCTAAGTGCCTCAAAAATTAAAGCAAGATTGACCGAATATGAGAAACTTAGTAAATATACGGAATCTCTAAAAGAGCTTAGTAATGACATTACGGTACCAAAATATGCCACACATTTGGTATTTTTGAGCAATGCGGGTCGTGCTTCCGAAATCGAGAATAAAATTATTTACTCAATTTTTCAGAAACGCCCCAAACGGGCCGATGTCTATTGGTTTGTACACATTGATACCGTCGATGACCCTTACACAATGGAGTATAAAGTAATGTCAATTGCCGACCATGATGTCTATAAAGTAAATTTCCGTTTAGGTTTCCGAGTACCAAACAAGATAAATCTGTATTTCAGGAAAGTATTGGAAGACATGGTAAAAAATGGTGAAGTTGATATTCGCAGCCGTTATGAATCACTGAATCGCCATAATGTAATCGGCGATTTTAGATTTGTCGTTCTCGAAAAATTCTTGTCTTATGATAACCAGCTTTCATTCTACGAAAATCTTATCATGAAAGCTTATTTCTTTATCAAGGGTTTTACGCCTTCGGAAGATAAATGGTTTGGGCTTGATAGTAGTGCCGTAAAAGTTGAAAAAGTTCCGTTGGTGATTCGCCCAACCGAAAACATCAACCTCAAACGCATTCCGTGGACGGTCAATGGAAATTCTAATGGTGGACATTGATTGAAGATTAAATTTAGTTAATCATAAAAAATTGTCTAATGAAAATACAATTTGATGAACGAAATAATCTTTCTCGAACCGAGGATAAAATATTTAACTTGGAATTTCTGAAACAAAATTTCGTTAATCAATTTCAAGAAAGCCAAACAAGGGCATTAATTTATGAAGGCTTAGTGAAGTTTTTAACGAACTTTTATAACTTTACTAAAACTTCTTTTGAAATTTGGATAGATGGCAGCTTTGTTACAAAAAAAGTCAACCCCAATGATATTGATATTGTTTTGATTATAGATGCTCATATTCTAAAACAGAAAGGAGCGGAAATTGAGAATTTATTCAAGTCAAAAGAAGCAAAATTAAGTTATAAAGTTGATGCTTATACCATTGCTGAATATGATATTGACAGTCCACAATATCCACTTTTTCAGATAGAAAAAGCTTATTGGGCAAACTGGTTTGGCTATACTCGAAGAAATCGCCAAGGAAAACGTTTTCCAAAAGGTTTCATAAAATTAACTTTCAATGGATATGAATATCAATGATGATAAATTAGCTCGAATAACTGACCTTTTGGAACAAATCCAAGAGACTGAGTCTATTATTCTATCTCATAAAAAACTCAACGGAATTCAAACTCAGATAGACCAATACGAAACTATTCGCGAAAACTTAGTGAATGAGCTTTCTGAACTAATGAATGAATTTCACTTCAAAATACAGTATCAAAAAGAGGCTGCATAGTCTTATAAACCAATAAAATTTAAGAATTTTCCCCTTCAGGAAAACCAATAGTTTATGAAAATACTCATCACAGGCGGAGCAGGATTTGTGGGTTCGGCCTTAGCACTTTCGTTGAAAGCAAATTATCCATCTTACGAAATTTATTGTCTCGATAATCTTCGTCGTAAAGGTTCAGAATTAAACGTATCTCGCCTCGGTAAAGCGGGCATCACATTCGTACACGGAGATATTCGTAGCAAAGAAGATTTCGATGCTCTCCCAATTGTTGACACCGTAATTGAGGCTTCGGCCGAACCTTCGGTTTTGGCAGGAATCAATGGCGGAACGCCCGATTATTTGATTAATACCAATCTTTTCGGAACGGTTAATTGCTTAAATTATGCCGTAAAATGCAACGCAAAGTTCATTTTCCTTTCTACGAGCCGAGTCTATCCAATCAAAACCATCGAAACCTTAGATTTTGAAGAAAAAGAAACTCGTTTTGTATTGACTGATAATCAGCCAGTTAGAGGGGTTTCATCGAAAGGAATTGCCGAAGATTTTCCTTTGGATGGCGTTCGTTCGCTTTACGGAACAACCAAACTGGCTTCTGAATTAATCATTCAAGAATATAACGAATTTTATAAACTTCCGACCGTTATCAACCGTTGTGGCGTGCTTACTGGCCCGTGGCAAATGGGCAAAGTTGACCAAGGCGTAATGGTACTTTGGATTGCCAAACACTTCTTTGAGCAGCAACTTGCCTACATCGGTTATGGTGGCGAAGGAAAACAAACCCGTGATATTCTGCACGTGGCCGACCTTTATCGCTTGATAGACTGGCAATTACACAATTTTGATAAAGTAAACGGTGAAATTCTGAATGCGGGTGGTGGCGTTGATGTAAGTGTTTCGTTGCAAGAATTGACCGAAATTTGCCAACGAGTAACAGGCAAAACGATTCCGATTAATAAAGTTAAAGAAAATCGCCCTGCGGATATTCGTTTGTACGTAACCGATAACTCAAAAGTAACTGCCCTAACGGGTTGGAAACCAGAAATTGGTGTAGAAGAAATCGTGAAAGATATTACGCAATGGTTATCAGATAATCGTGCTGATTTAGAGCCGATTTTGAAATAAACATAGTTTCCGCGGCACGCTGTGCGTGGCATGGATAGTGGTTTCGACCACAAGTATTGAAAAAACGAGTCACTTCTAATTGTATTAGAAAAATCATTCATTGCCGTCTGCTTTAGCTGACGGGTACTTTTAGATAAACAAATTTGACTTTAGTCTCAATAGAGAGTTTGACTAAAGTCAAATTTGTTTTTTGCTTTTATCCGTCAGCTAAAGCAGACGGCAATGAATAAAATTTTAATGACCCATGTTTCTTTTGAATAAATCACTTCAACTTCTCCTCAAATAACTTCAAAATACGCTTGTATTCATCCATCCAAGAAGTTGGTTCTACAAAGCCGTGGTCTTCCATTGGATAGCTGGCCATTTCCCAGTTTTCTTTTTTCAATTCAATAAGACGTTGCACCAAACGATACGAATCTTGAATATGCACATTGACATCAACCATGCCGTGGCAAATCAATAAATGCCCTTTCAAACCCGCTGCGTGGTAAATCGGTGAACTTTTGCGATAAGCCAAACTATCGGTTTGGGGCTCGTTCAAGATATTTGCTGTGTAGCCGTGATTATACGCTGCCCAGTCGGTCACAGGGCGAAGTGCCGCACCTGCCGCAAAAACATCTGGCGTTGTAAACATGGCCATCAAAGTAATAAAACCGCCATAAGAGCCACCATAAATACCGATTTTCTTAGGGTCGATGCCGTATTTTGACACCAACAATTTTGCTCCATCAACATTATCTTCCAAATCTTTTCCACCCATAAAACGATAGATTCCTGTGCGGTGGTCACGACCGTAGCCCGCACTTGCACGGTAATCAATATCCAAAACTGTATAGCCTTTATCGACCAATAAATTATGAAACATATACTCTCTCGAATACTGGCTCCACCATTTATGAGCATTTTGTAAATAGCCTGCTCCATGTACGAAAATCACTGCCTTTTTATTTTTCAATTTGGCAGTTGGTTCATAAATTCTGGCAAAAACCTCTACGCCATCACGAGCTGTAAACGAAATTACTTTTGCATCTTTCCATGCGTAAGCCTTAAATTCATCGGTCAAAGAGTTAGTCAACTGCTCGGCTTTGGCATTTGGTTTATTTTCCTGCAAAAACAACTCCCACGGCTTATTAATGTACGAATAACGAATCGCCAATGTTGATTCATCGGGCGAAAGCGTTACATCATTTGCCCCAACCATGCTTGTCAATTTTACTCTTTCTCCACCTTCGACCGACATTTTATAGAAATGCTGTTCGCCTGGATGAACCTCGTTGGTAGTCAGATAAAACGATTTTTTATCTCTTGAAAGTTGAGCTTGTTGCACCTCAAATTTACCTTTCGTAAGTTGTTTTTTCTCGCCCGTTACTAAGTTTACGGTGTAAAGATGCGAGTATCCATCGGCTTCAGATTGAAAATAAAGCGTTTGAGAATCGACCCAGCCTAAACCTCCGCCACCGAAATTAAAGCCAATTCCTGGGCCAGCAACCCATGCTTCATCGTGCTGACGGTCGAGTAATTTTAATTTACCCGTTGCTGGGTCGAGTTGCATAATCCAACGGTCTTTGTTATCAACCGAACGAATATTTACAACCGCATACGAGCCATCAGGCGACCAAATCGGGCCTAAAATTATCACTTTACGAGCCGTTGGTTTCTTTTTGGTTGTATCTTTCTTAGCATAATCTTTCAAGAATTCTGGTTGGTCCATAATTCCTGGAATATCCTTCGTAATTACTTGATAAACAGTATCTTTCTTTATATCATAAACGAAGTTTTCGTAAGTAGCCAAAGGTGAACCGACCTTTGTACGAGCAGCAATATCTTCCGTAAAACCCGATTCGGTTACATAACTTGGAACAATCGTAGTTTTGGCATTTTTGGGTTGCACCGAAAGTCTATAAGTAATGTATCTTAAATCGGGGCTGATTTGTGGTTGCTCCAACGTTTTATCTTCTGTATAAATCTCTTTCGGGCGTTTGGCTTGGTCGAGTTTAGCCAGTTTATCGGCTTCGTCTTTCTTTTCTTTGCGTTCTTTCAAGACATCAAACATGGCTAATTGGTCGGCTTTTAGCCATTTTTCTTCATCGTTGGCAGGTTTTGCTTCTGCTCTTTTGCTACCCGTCAAGAAATTGGATAATTGCGTAACCGAACCATCTTCTAAACTCATGCTAAATAAGTTATTACTTCTTCCGAAAATAATCTTGGTTTCATCTCCACTAAAATACGGATTCGATTCACGCTCAATGGTGTTGGTTAATTGCTTGATTTTTAAGGTTTTAGTGTAAAGCAAATAAAGTTCGCCTTGCTTTTCATAAACCTTCATGGAGCGGCTCGGGCTGTAAGTACCCGATTGAGCAGGTAAAGCTCGGCGTTCTTTGGGCGTAACTTTTACAGGTGTACGGTCGGGTAAAACAAATTTATAGAGCGAATCACCTTTGTTTTTATCGGGATTCCACGAAAAATAGAGTGTTTTGCCATCTTCCGACCAAAAAATATTACTTGGTGAGGTGCCAATCCATTTCGATTGGTCTTGCATGATTTTTTCGACCGTAAGGGCTTGGCCGAAAGCGATTTGAACAACGAATTGAATAACAATCAGTAGAGATAATTTTCTCATTTTTGATGAATTAGGGTTGATGAATGCCTTAGAAAGCAGTAAATATAATCAACCAATTCCAAAAATTCTTTGATTGATTAGCTGTTTTTCTACACCTACAAAGAAATCAGGTAAAAGAGCATAACAAGGCAAGAGTGGCGTAAGAAAAACAGGCGGGCGTCCGTCTTTAAAAGTTAGTTTTATGTACCCTTGGGTGAGTTTATTCGTAGAAATGTGATGTTCCAAAACTTGAATATCATCAAAAGAAAACGATGTAGAATGCTCACCAACAATAATAATTCTCCGACTGATTGGGTCGAAAGTATACTCTTTTCGACCATTTTGCTGCCAATAATGATATTTTATTCGAAAATATAAAAACGGTATAAGCAGAGAGGAAATAGATATAAAAGCTACCAAAAATTTAGCAATTAAATCATCTTTGATACTGAAACTTATTGAAAAAATAGCAATAGCTAAGCAAATCAAAACCAACATAAGAACGTCAGTTAATGAAAAAAATTTGGCACGATAAGTTCGAGGAGTTTTCAATATAGAATTTTCTCCATGTAAGTCAAGCGAACGTCGATGTAATGAAAAAATACCTGTAAAAAAATACAGAAATAGTATTCCAAATAAAACGAGTACGGCAATCATTTTCCTAAAAATTCAAAGGGTCGAGTTCTTTAAAGTGGCCATTCATAGCAATTCGCTCTTTGGTTCGTTCGACTTCCGTCACCACTGGGATAATTCGTTCGAGATGGTCAATCAAAATTTCTTGTCTGACTTTTTCGCTGGAAGTTGTCAGAATCTCATATTCTTCTTGCATCGAAATACCAATTTTATGAGCAATTCGGTAGCTAAAAGGCATATATTCTGGCTTTTCATAATCAACTTTTACTTTCAAAAGTCTATACAATTTTTCGACCAAACTTAGCAAATACGGGTTTACTAATTCGCTCAAATCTTCGTTTTCTACAAAAACCACATCGCCACCAGCATATAATTTATCCTTGGCGGGATTCTGAAAATCGACGATTCTGAAAATGCGTAAGCCTTTGGTTTTGATGTCCATTCGGCCATCGCCGTAGCGTTTAGAGAGCTGTTTTACTTCTACTTCTGTGCCATAGCCGAGTAATTTGCTATTCACAAAAGAAGGTATTCCGAAAGTTTTTTTTTCGTCGATACACTCGTTAATTAATTGACGGTAACGAGGTTCGAATATATGTAGATTGAGGTCTTCGTGCGGAAAGACCACCAAATTTAGCGGGAAAAGAGGTAAGAAATTCATTTTTTTAGTTCTTAGTTTTTACTGGATTACTGAGTTATTTGATTTAAAACTTTATAACTCAGGTTTCAAACTTCAAACTTCAAATAGTAGATTATTGTTTTGGCGGTAGTGGTTTTTCAACGCTTACACCAACCGACATCACATACGGGAGTGGGTCTTGACGCATATACTGCTTCAATTTGATAGTGTATTTTCCTTTTTTGGGAAACATATAATTACGTGTAGAGAGCACTTTATGGTCCCAAATATCGCCCAATCCTTCGCCCAATGGCTTTCCTGTTTTTGGGTCGAAAAGCGTCACTTCTTCAAGACGATTGCTGATTTGCTTGCCATCTGGCCCGTAGATATAGCGAGTCACGTAAAGGTTATTGTAAGGATACTGCGAAGCATTACGAATCAAGAGATAGATATTGTAAGGCACGGTTTCGTCTTTGACTTCAAACGTAAACGAAGGAATGTTTTTTACGTACCAATTGGTATCTTTCAAATCTTCGTAAGATTTAAAAATGGCATTACTATCGCACGATAAAACCCACACCGAAAGCACGAGCATGGAGCTAATAGTCAATGATTTTTTTAAGAATTTCACCAATTTTTGTTTATTATTCATCTATCTAATCTAATTTTTCGGCTGTACATATTTTGAAACGGACGTGATACACATTTTATGTTTATCACGTCCGTTTTTATTTAATTATTGCTGCTCAGTGTTTGGCTTATTGGGCGGAGTTGGATTTGGTTTCTCCCCGCCTTGCTTATTCTGAGGGTTATTGTTTGGCCCACCACCTTTTTTGTGCTGAGGATGCTGCGGTTTCCCTTGGTTTCCTCCTTGGTTGTTCGGGCGATTTTGATTCGGCTGCGGGTTTGGTTTTCCTCCTTGCTGCGAAGGCTGAGGATTATTTGGTTGTTTTCCTCCTTGTGGTTGTCCACCCCCCTGCGGAGAGCCGCCCTGCGAGGGTCCGACCTGCGGATTTCCTTGTTTGTTAGGGTTTTGTCCGCCTTGTTGCTGTGGCCTTGGCTGCTGATTAGGTTGCTTTTGCTGGTTATTTGGTTGCCCGCCCTGCTGATTCGGATTTCCGCCTTGTTTATTATTAGGTTGATTCTTAGGCTGATTTCCTTGATTTTGCGGAGAGCCGCCCTGCTGTGGCTTTTGTCCACCCTGTTGAGGGCCACCCTGTTGCGGGCCACCCTGTTGAGGATTATTTGCTTGAACCGCATTATTACGATTCTGATTATTTGCTCCTTGTTGATTATTTTTTTGAGGATTATTCCCCTGTTTTTGCGGGGAGCCGCCCTGCGGAGCACCTCCCTGCTGATTACCTTGTGGTTTTCCACCCTGTGGTTGTCCACCTTTGTTTTGTGGCTGGTTATTATTTTTCGGAGCAACAGCTTCTTGCTTAGCAGCTTCTGGATTATTATTTCCACGATTTTGCTGCGGCTGATTCGGGCGATTTTGCTGATTTTTATTGCCCGAATTTTGCTGTGGCTTTTTGCCTTTATCAGTATATTTTTTATCCAGACGGTCTAAATCTGAGTTTCTTGGAGCGTTTTTATCAACAACTACCGAGTCAATCAAATTCAAGTCTTCCAATGAGTTTGGCAAAATACCTTTTTCATTCATCTTCATGATTTCTACCACTTGATGAATCGGTAATGAATGCCAGTTGATGTCATTGTTATAGCTAAACCACATGATACGACGGAAAATGTCGGTTTTTTGTAAAACGGCAATTCCCTTCTCTGTTTTGAGTGGTTTTTCTACGGTAGGAATGTCGCTTAAAGCATCGAGATAGGTCTCTAACTCATAGTTTAAGCAACATTTCAAACGCCCGCACTGACCGGAAAGTTTGGCAGGATTGAGCGAAAGATTCTGATAACGAGCCGCCGAAGTCGGAATCGCACGGAAATCGGTGAGCCATGTTGAACAACATAATTCACGACCACACGAGCCAATACCACCCACACGAGCTGCTTCTTGACGCAAACTGATTTGTTTCATTTCGACTCTGATTTTGAATTCAGAAGCCAAAAGTTTAATCATTTCACGAAAATCGACACGGTCGTCGGCTGAATAATAGAAGGTAGCTTTGGTATTATCGGACTGAAATTCTACGTCCGACATCTTCATTTGTAGCTTTAATTCTTTAGCAATCTCACGCACACGATACATCGTAGGCATATCACGTGCAATGGCTTGCTGGTGTTTTTCGAGGTCACGCTCGGTGCTAACTCGGAGAATTTTTCGGAGTTCGTCGTTGTCTTTGAGACCTTTCTTAATCATTTGCAGACGAACCAATTCGCCTTGCAACGAAACACTACCGATATGGTAGCCCGAAGCCATTTCGCAGACTACGAAATCGCCCGTGTAAAGGTCAAGATTATTGGCATTACGGAAATATTCTTTTCGTCCGCCTTTAAATTTTACTTCAACTACATCATAACGCATCGAGCGTGGTACGTCCATGTTAGACAACCAGTCGTAAGCGTTCATTTTATTGCATCCACCCGTCGAGCAGCCTCCAGAAGAGCATCCTGCTACGGTTTTATGATTCGATTTTTCGGTTTGGCCTATTGCTTTAACTGCTCCACAACCTCCCGATGAACATTGTCCACAGCCCATTTTTGTATGTATATATAGAATTCGACAAGTAATTTTACTCTGTCGATGTTGAAAACTTATTTCAGACCTGCCTCTTTCAATAAAAAATCAAGTTCTTGGTCTGAAATATCTTTTTGTTCAGACTTATCATACATTGATAGTACGTATATGATGTCATCAACAATTTTTACGCAAGTTATCGCTCTTGCTCCATAAGATTTTCCTACTCCTTTTGATGCTATCGCAACTCGTACCTTATAACAATTTTTACCAAGTGCATCACCTTGAAAAGGGTTTTGTTGTAGAGAAATAAGAAAATCACGAAAATCGTTTGCTACCGAACCGTATTTTTTACTCAGTTTACGAACTCTTTTCTTACATCTTTCAGTAATGACAATTTTCATTTTGATGAAATGGCTTCTTCTTTTTCTAACTCATCTAAGAATTCATAAGCATCTTGTAATTGAATCTTTCCTTGTAAATGTAATTCTACTTGTTCTAATGAATGTTTCAAATCATTTACAAATTCTTTTTGAGAAGGAGTAAGTTTTTCTTCCTTACGAACCTTTACGAAACGAATATTCCTTACTACTTCCATGAAAGAAGCGTATTTATCGTCTGGTATTTCTAAAGTTACTTGCATAGTCTCGTACAATAATATTCTAAAGGTTTGACAGGTTTCACGCCCATCTTACGATTCGAGATACTTCAATAAATCTTTCCCGATGTCGTTTCGGAAGTATTTTCCGTCAAATATAATCTTTTTTGCCATTG
>NZ_JBMLRC010000430.1:24508-26264 GCF_049241225.1 Emticicia sp. | reverse complement strand
TTCCCGATGTCGTTTCGGAAGTATTTTCCGTCAAATATAATCTTTTTTGCCATTGCCTGCGACTTTTTACGTGCAGAATTTAGCGTACGTGCCATTCCAGTGGTTACGATTACTCGACCACCGTTGGTTTGCACCGAACCATCAGTAGCGATTTTTGTGCCAGCATGAAAAATGATGATATCTTTTTCGGCTTCTGGAATCGTCATTACATCGCCTTTGCGATAATCTTCGGGATAACCCTTTGCCACCGAAACCGTTGCGATAGCCGCTTTTGGATTCACCGAAAGTTTGATTTTATCCAGTTTACCATCGGCCGTTGCTTTCATCAATTTTACCATATCAGTCTTGATTCTTGGTAAAACTACCTCGGTTTCTGGGTCGCCCATGCGAGCGTTGTACTCAATCACGTAAGGTTCACCGCCGACATTCATTAGTCCAACGAAAATAAACCCTACATATTTGATGCCTTCGGCTTGTAAACCTTCGAGCGTTGGTTTTACGACTCTTTCTTCAACTTTACCCAAAAACTCGGCATCGGCAAATGGCACTGGCGATACAGCTCCCATTCCACCCGTATTTAAGCCTTTATCATTTACGCCAATACGCTTATAATCTTTGGCTTCGGGTAGAATTTTGTAGTTTTTACCATCGGTTAAGACAAATACAGAAAGCTCGATTCCCGAAAGGTATTGTTCAATAAGCACTTTGCTGCTGGCATCACCAAATTTGGCTTCGGCAAGCATTTCGTGTAAAGCTTGACGGGCTTCGGCTTTAGTTTCGGCAATGATTACGCCTTTTCCTGCTGCCAAACCATCGGCTTTCAATACGATTGGTAAAGATTGCGTTTCGAGATAAGCCAAACCTTCTTGTAAAGTGTCTTTCGTGAAAGTTTGTGAAGCTCCCGCTGGAATTTTATACTTCTGCATGAAACCTTTCGAGAAGTCTTTGCTGCCTTCAAGTCTTGCCCCAGAAGCATCTGGCCCAACGATTTTTATTTTTTTGAGAACTTTATCTTTCTTGAAAAAATCGACAATTCCACGCACCAAAGGCTCTTCGGGGCCTACGATTACCATTTCGATTTTATTTTCCTTTACGGCATTGCCAATGGCTTCAAAATCATTTACACCGATTGGCAAATTAGTTGCAATTTGTGCGGTTCCTGCATTGCCAGGAGCAACAAAAAGATTTGTACAGTTTTTTGATTGTGCAATTTTCCAAGCAAAAGTATGCTCACGTCCACCCGAACCAAGTATTAGAATATTCATTGAAATTAGAATCTTTGTATTTTGAACTCGTAAAGTTCGTCAAGTTTTTTGTAAAATAATAGAATTGAGGGGTAATGGTTAATGATTAATGGCGAATGATTAACGTAAAACATTGATAATCAAAAGTATATCGCAACTCAAGTTTACTATTTTGTATAACTATACTATGGCATTTTTTGAAGAAACTGAGAGTTCTACATAAACTAAACCGAGTATTATCAAGATTTCTCCTATAAAATATATTATTCCTAAAATAGTAATTTGTTGATAAAGAAGCATCACGAGAACTGCTGTAAGAAAGCAATACATCAAATTAGCTACCGCAATTATTTTTAAGTATGTTCGCCAATTTTTACCTACAAAAAAATAACAATTCATTGAATAAACTGCGAAAATACACGCCAAAATTGATAAAACACAAAGGTGTTTTTGCGGCATACCGAAGGCATCTTCAAACATTCTCAACACTATACCTACAAGAAATGCAGTAA
>NZ_JBMLRC010000430.1:20561-24408 GCF_049241225.1 Emticicia sp. | reverse complement strand
ATTTTGGTAAAAAGTTCGCCCTGTCCGAAAAAGTCTTTTTGGGTGTTTAGTTCATTCAGCGGAATCGGGACTGGACTTAGATAACTCAGTTCGGTTCGATAATCTATGTAGCGTTGGATAGAATCTTGGCTACTCACGAAGCGATAATCGAGCATCAGAGCTAAGCCTTCATCAAACCATGCAGGAATCTCCTTTTTTGTTTTCCACCAACCCAGTTTTGTCATGAGTTCGTCGTGGCACATTTCGTGGGCAATCACATCAACGTTTAGGCCATCTTGATTCAAAATTATCCACGACCCGAGCGGTGTTCCGATACTAAAACCCGCTCCTTCGGCGGTTTTGGCGTATTTTTGGTAAGTTTCTGCGTTTTTACAAAAGATAATTTTTGCCTGCCCGTTTTTACTTCCCCAAAAGTTTTTTAGACGTTTTTCGGCACTTTCTATGTATTTTAATAATGAATCTTGCTGTTTTTTTGATGTTTTTATTTCTACAAAAATATTGGGTTTGATTGCATGAAAATTATCGTACTCAACAAAATAGCACCGCAAAAATTGCGGAAAAAGCCATGCGAACAAAAGGACTAAGACGAATATAGTAAAAAAGGTATATTTCAGAAATTTCATGGTTATTATGATAAATACTTATGCGAACAAGATGTTTGCCCCACAGATATAACAAAACCTGTATCTGCGAAGTTATGTTATTAAATGATTATGGCGTAACTTCGCACAAAATTTTAATAATTTTACTTACAAAACTTATAAATATGTACTCAATCATCCAACCAATTCACTCATATTTAGCATTTGCGGCACTTGCATTATTGGCAGCAGCTACCATCAACGGAATCATAGGCTCGACAAGCGAAAAAAGTTTTGAAGGTTCGCACCTCAAAATCAATAAGTTTGCTTTGATAGCTACACATACAATGTTTTTATTGGGCTTAATTTTATTATTTGTTTCGCCAGGAGCTCAAGCAGCATTTTCGGATATGAAACTAACAATGAAAGATAGCATTTTAAGAAAAGCTTATATCGAACACCCTACCACAAATATCATAGCTGTGGCGTTGGTAACAATCGGAAACGCTCGTGTGAAACGTGCCGTAGGTAATGGTCGTAAATTTAAGCAAACAGCAATTTTCTTTGGTTTGGCATTAGTTTTAATTCTTAGTCGTATTCCTTGGTCAACTTGGTTAGGTTGATTGGCAAGTTAATAGTCGATAGACCACAGTCAACAGATTATTTATTTGCACAATTGTTATCGTTACTGTTTTAGGTATATCATCATACAAACAACATTTATTTTTGTGAGGTATGAACATTCGTTCGAAACAAAGGACGGGTAATTCATACTTCACACTGATTACTTCGCACATGTTAAGACCATACCTTGGAAATATAGGACATATTTCCGTGATTATCTCCTTCGTAGCTGCCGTTGTCTCAACTTATGCTTATTGGCAAGCTACTCGTCCGCAGGTTTTAAGCAACAAACAAATAACTGACCAATGGCTCAAATTTGCTCGTGGAGCATTTTATGTACATACTTTGGCCATTTTTTCGATTTGTGCTTCTTTGTTAAGCATTATTTTTAATCATTATTTTGAGTATCATTACGCTTGGGATAACTCCTCGTGGAGTTTACCTTTTGGCTATGCCATCTCTTGTTTTTGGCAAGACCAAGAAGGTAGTTTTTTATTGTGGATGTTTTGGAATGTTGTGCTGGGTGTTTTGTTAATCAATACTACACTTCGTAAAACTCGCAACGCCAGTATTGAAGCCCCAACAATGACGATTTTTGCGTTGGTGCAAGTTTTCTTGGCTTCGATGATTTTGGGTGTGGTGCTTTGGGGAGATTTTAAGATTGGAAGTTCGCCGTTTTTGACCTTGAAAGAATCGATGCCTAATATTCCGATTTGGAAAACAAACCCTGATTTTGTGCCAAAAGATGGTAACGGATTGAATCCTTTATTGCAAAATTACTGGATGGTGATTCACCCTCCTACCCTATTTTTAGGTTTTGCGATGACACTCGTTCCGTTTGCCTTTTGTATGGCTGGACTTTGGAAAAAACAATATACTGAGTGGATTAAACCTTCGCTACCTTGGACTTTGACAGCAGCAGTTGTATTGGGAACAGGAATCATGATGGGTGGAATTTGGGCTTACGAAACGCTGAATTTTGGCGGTTATTGGAACTGGGACCCCGTTGAAAATGCCGTTTATGTACCGTGGTTGGTATTGGTGGGAAGCTTCCACACGATGCTCATGGCTCGTAAAAATAGTACAGCCTTGAAGTACACCATCATTTTAGTTTTAGCCCAATTTATATTGATAGTTTATTCAACGTTTTTGGCTCGCAGTGGTATTCTTGGTAATGCCTCGGTTCACTCATTTACTGATTTAGGTCTTTCGGGGCAATTATTGATTTACTTACTCACTTTCATTGTTGTCTCGGTTGGACTTTCGGTGCTTCGCTGGAAATATTTACCACAAGATGAGGCCGAAATCTCAACTTTTTCGCGTGAATTTTGGGTATTTTCGGGCGTTTTGATGCTTTGTTTAGCGAGTTTTCAAGTAATAGTTACGACTTCGATTCCGGTCTATAATAAAGTAGGCGAAATCTTTGGAGCAAAGCTCAACATGGCTTTGCCAACGAATCAGGTTGAGCACTTCACGCAGTTTCAGATGTGGTTCTTTGTGCTGATTACAGCTCTCACAGGTGTAGCACAGTTTTTCTGGTGGAAACGTGTACAAAAAGAAAGCCTTAACAAATTAATCAATCCACTCGTTATCAGCCTTTTAGTTTCTGCTTTGATTATCACTTTTGCTAAAGTCAATAACTGGAAATATATTATTTTACTCACGGCAGCAGTATTTAGTATCGTGGCCAATGGCAGTATTTTGACTGATATTCTGAAAGGGAAATTCAAGGTTGCGGGCGGTGCAATAACCCACATTGGTTTGGCCGTAATGCTTATCGGAATCATGTTTTCATCGGGCTATTCGAAAGTAGTTTCATTGAATTTTTCGGGAGCAAAAATCTTCAAAAACGAAAGCGACAATAAAGAAAATGCCTTATTGTGGCTAAATCGCCCGACTGAGTTGAGTGAGTTTTCGTTTACCTACAAAGGCCAATTTGTTGATGTACGAAATGCACCTGGATATATCGAGAAAAAATACGTTTGGCCAGTACCAGGCAGTAATTACAAAGGAATTGCTCGTGCCGATGTAGTTGATGGCGATAAAACTTATTTCAAACGTGGCGATACGCTCGAATACGAAGCAGAAAATACTTACTTCCAAATTGAGTATTCGGATAAAGATGGCAAGAAGTTTAACCTTTACCCACGTGTGCAAGACAACGAGAAAATGGGAACGGTG
This sequence comes from Emticicia sp., assembly GCF_049241225.1. Lineage (NCBI taxonomy): Bacteria > Pseudomonadati > Bacteroidota > Cytophagia > Cytophagales > Leadbetterellaceae > Emticicia > Emticicia sp. Next base: position 21,022 of record NZ_JBMLRC010000430.1, on the reverse strand, counting down.
CTTTCGCCCGATATCAAGAAATTTTGGAATAAAGACATTTATGCGTTTGTTTCTGGCCCACCAGTGGCTGAAGATGAGCGTGATTGGAGTCGGCCCGAAGAATTTGCGGTAGCCGTTGGTGATACTTTCTTCATCAATGATTACGTAGCGATTCTTGAGAACGTAGAAGGAATCAGAGAAGTTGACGGTATGCAATTGGCCGAAGGCGATGCAGCGGCACGTGCAACAGTGAAAATTCTCGACCGAAACGTAGCCATTACGATGCGTCCGGTTTTTGCCATTCGTAATCGTGAAGTTTGGAGTAAGCCCGAAGTGAATAACGAAATGGGACTTCGCCTGCAATTATCGAAAATCGACCCTGTTTCGGGTAAATTTGCCTTCACTGCAAGCCGTGGCCAGCGAGAATTTATAGTTCTGAAGGCCACCGAAAAACCTCATATCAATTTACTTTGGATAGGTTT
>NZ_JBMLRC010000430.1:0-20461 GCF_049241225.1 Emticicia sp. | reverse complement strand
AGAAAATGATTAAGCGGAGACATTTATGAATCTTTACATCAAAACACGTAACATCCTAATTCCAACTGACGCCATAAAAAAGCTACTTTTATTGATTTTTCTTTGCTTTACCTCACAAGCATTTGCTCAAGGTGAACGAGGAATTGATTTTATTAGAGGAACTTTCGAAAATGCCCAAAAACTTGCCAAACAAAATGGAAAGCTGGTTTTTATATCGTACGAAAACTACGGTGGTAATAGCCGTTGGATGAACCAAAATGTATTTCCAACATCGGAAGTTGGTGCATTTTTCAACGAAAACTTTGTGAGTTTGAAAATCAACTCTGAGTCACTCAGAGATAAATCGGCCAATAGTGAGTTTAAATACTACGGAGCGTCTTCTGCGTATTTTTTCTTTACTGCCGATGGCGAACTTATTTATAAATCGCATTTTGCTTCCAATCCGAAAGAATTATTGGCCGATGCCAATCGTGCGATTAAGGTAAACGAAAACTTTTTATCGTTTGAATACCTCGATAAAATGTTTAGTAAAGGCGAGCAAAGCCCCGAAATGTTTTATTTGTACTCGCTCAGACGTTTGCAAGTAGCCCACACAGGTAGCAACAAAGAGCGTGAAAAAAGCATCAAAGAATTGGATAAGGCAATCAGAGGTTATGTTTTAGGATTAGATAAGAAAAGTTTAGGTTCAGAGCAAAATATGTTGCTTCTCTGTGAATATCTCTACCAAACCAATAAAACATCCGATGATGAATTATTTAAGATTTTGGTAAGTAACTCTGAAAATGTGAAAGGTTTCAACGAAGAAAATGCCAACGGGATTCGCCAACGAGTGAGCCGCATCATTGACCGCTCGTTTAACCAAGCTATGCTCAACAAAAACGAAGACTTGATGAACTCGGCAGTAGCAGCAATAGCACCGTTTTGGTACGAACGCAGCACACCGCTCTATAACAAGGAAATGCTCACGACCAGCTATAAAATTGAGTTTTATGAAATCACTAAAGACTGGGAGAATTACAGCAAAGGCATTACGGCCTACTTAAACTATATTGATGCCATTGATACCGAAGTGCTTACCAATCAATCAGTAGCAGAATTTAAGAAATACGAAGATAAATCGAAGTTTACGGCCGAAGAATGGGCGATGCTGCGTGATGATATTTTTAGCGGCTACAACGAAGAAGTGGCCTATCAACTACGCCTCTACGGTTGGAGATTTGCCCAAAACATCACCGATAAAGAACAACTAAAATTGCCTTTGAAATGGTTGAATAAATCGCTTAGAATCTCAGAAAATCCGATTGCGATGAAGACCTATTCACAATTATTATACAAAGTTGGGCGTGAAGAAGAAGCTAAAAAATATGCCGAAGATGCCGTAAAAGTAGCTAAAGGACAAGTAATCGCCCGAGATTTTAGGGAAGAAGACTCAAAGAGTCAGTAAAATTTTGTAACCCCAAAGTAAAACAAACGAGAAAGACCATTCCTCAACAGGAGTGGCTTTTTTGGTTTTAAGGTTTTGTTATTTATTTTTCCTTGAAATTGAGGTCTATCAAGAAAGAAAGAACGACGGCAAGGTTTCAAACCTTGCCGTCGTTAAAATCAAGTTTGTTAACCCCCTTATCAAGACAAAAACTACCCTACTCATTCGAACAGCATAGCTTGGGAAATCAAAAATGATGGCTAAGTTTTGAACCTTGCCGTCGTTAAAGGTGCGTTACCTCTTATCAAAACAGAAAGCCACGCTACTCTTTCGGGCAACGTGGCTAATAGTTTTTGGTATATTAGTTTTTAGATGGATAGTGTTTCTGATGAAATAAAAGCTGGTGGACTTAGCCTATCTATTCAACCTTAAATTAACTTGATACTTTTGAAAGTTTCAGGTATGTTTTTGATTTCTTCAAAGCGTGCGGAGCGAGTCCTAAACCTGTAAAAATCAAACCTGTAATTAATAATGTGCTCGTATGAGCAAAAAACTGCCCCGAAGCTAAAATCCCCATCACCAGAATCGTCGAAAGTGGCAGAGAAAAAGCCAAAATAAGTACCGCTAAGTTCATGTCAAAAGTTTTCCTTTCTTTCGCGTAATTTTTGTCTTCTTCTTTGATATTTATCGCAGAAATGTGTGCAAATGGCCAAAAACTACAAGAACTTAACGGTACCACGACTGCAAGTAATATTAGGTTAGGAGTAGTGATATTAAAAATATTGATAATCAGAACGCTAAAAAGTATCGTAATCCCCGCTCTGAATAGCAGAATCGAACTCACGAGTTTGATTTTTCCTTCTTTGAATTGTACGGCCAAACCAATGTAAATCAATACAAGCGGCGTCATGAGGCTGCTGGCACGGTTAAATAATTCCGAAATTGCCAACGGCAATGACTTCATATTGATTCCCACCGACAAGAAAATAATAGCCAATAGCATAATGATATTGATTGGCTCCTTTACTAAACTTAGCAATAGACTCTTTACTTTTCCTTTATCTTCTACCTCTTCTACTTGATTGTTTTTGAGGAACATTTTCATGGCTACAAAATAGAGAAAATTAAGGGCAAAAAACTTATTTCCTACATCGCCCATAGCAGCCAGAGCCAATGATTCATCGCCTAAAAATTCATTGATAAACGGAAAACTCGATAAACCAGGAGCCAACGAAGGCAAAAGCATTGTGAGTGTTCGGCCAGCCGAACTATCTTTTTCGATGCCAAAAATTGGCAAAAAATAAGGTGCTGACAAGAAAATAAAAAAATTAAAAGCAAGAACAAGCAATGGATAAATAAGTAAAGAAGCACTAATTTTTATTCCCATCAATGCAATAAATACCGTAGAAGGCAAAGCAATTGACAAGATAATTTCTTTGATACCATTTATTTCGGTTTTGTTTTTTATTTTACTCCTCAGAGCCAATCCCAGTCCAATAAGTAGGAGGAGGATAAGTGTTTTTTGTACAGCCTCAACCATAATTTTAATTAAGAATTTAGAATGTAGAACGGTTCGCCGTAGCGATTAAGAATTACTTACTTTACAGTGTTATCTTTTCAAGTAAACTACTGACTATCAATAACTTGTAAAGTATAAAATTTGGAGAAGTTATTAACTCCCCCAAATCGCTCTAACCTATGACAAAAAAACTAAGATAATTCGCCTAATGCTTTCACAAATGACTTCATTTCGTCCATTGTTCCCATACTCACACGGCACCAAGGCTTATTCTGAATATCGAAGGCACGCACCAAAATTCCTTTTGCAGCCATCTTTCCTAAGAAATCTTTACCATTCATATTGATTGGGAAAATCACGAAATTGGTATAAGATGGAATGTATTTATAGCCCATTTTTGTAAGGTTTTCATATAAATATTCCTTACAAGCAGTGTTTTGCTTTTTGGTCATTGCTTGGAACTCGGTATCTTCAAAGCTGGCAATAGCACCCAATACCGAAGTGTGCGAAATACCCATTCCTCCACGAGTAATTTTTTGAATTTTATCTAAAAACTCTGGTTGTGCTACGGCATAACCTACACGCAAACCAGCCATACCCATGATTTTAGAGAATGTACGGGCAATGATTACGTTTTTCTTCTGAGCCAACAACGAAACCATACTTTCAGTACCTGTACCTTCGGCCAATTCGAGATATGCCTCATCAACAAAAATTGGCACTTTTTCAGATACTCTTGAGCAGAAATCTAATAATTCTTTACCTGCTGTAATACTACCAACTGGGTTGTTCGGATTACAGATATAAACCATTTTGGTATCTTTATCAATGGCAGCTTCCATTGCTTTTAGGTCGTGCGACCAGTCTGCTTTACACGGAATTGCCTTCCAAGTTGCCCCAACAGCCTCAGCCACACGAATCAACGACATATACGTTGGATCGGCTGAAACAACGTTTCCACCATTCATAAACAACACTAAAGCTACTTTTTCGAGCAAATCAGATGAGCCTGGCCCCATCATGATGTGTTTGTCGGTTACGCCTTCTTTCTTAGCTAATTTGTCAACCAAAGTTGCCAATTCTTTCCACGAATAACGGTTTCCACCTGCAACTGCCTCAGCAACAGCTTTTTTAGTGCTTTCTGGTGGCCCATAAGGGTTTTCGTTGGCATTCAAACGAGCTGCCATCGCCATTACGTCTGGTCTTTCATCTAAGAAATGTTCTCTTAAAAGTGGGCTGTAATAAAGTCTGCTTTTTTCGTCAAGGCTAAACGAAGCACCTGAAAATGCACCCATTGAGATGTGCGGAGCAAGTGCCATTCCGCCGATTGTCATTAAACCTGTCTTTAAAAGACTACGTCTGTTAATCATGTTGCTCATTGTATTCTTAGTTTTTTTGTTATTTGAATAGAGACTTTTTTGAATTGAGAATGAATAATGGATAATGTAAAATGAATATTCAATAGGCAAATAATTACTTCATAAATTACTGATAATCAGAATATTATCAATTACCCATTTTACATTATTAATTTATTTCGTTGCTGTTAATCTGAAATATTTTGTAAATGCTACATCTTTGTAGGTTGCCGAACAAGCCAACTGTACCGAAGACCCAGCCGCTGGAGTTGCAATACCAAGCGATTTCCAAGAAATTTTTAGTGTCGAACGACCAGTTCCATCAGTTGTTACATCCGAAATCTTTGTTCCATTTCTAAGTTTGAATGTTACAGGAACGGCCGTAGCAGGAATACTATCAATACCTACTTTATAATCGAGCAAACCATCTTTATTGAGTTCTAGTAAACGTACCGTAATTGAAGCATCAGTCGAAGCAGACGACGTAACCGATGGCTCGGTTGTAAGTCCATTAGTTTTTGTACCGCTTGGGTCTTCAAAAATCACCAAAACGGGTGCTACTACTCTGTCAACAAATGGGTCGTCAACTTTACATGATGTGGCTATAAATCCTAAAATTATGGTGCTAAAAAATAGTATTTTTTTCATAAGAATATCACCCCTAACCCCTAAAGGGGGATTTATTTAGTTAATTATGCTTGAGGATTTTAAGCATAGTGAAAAAAAATCTAATTGATAATTGATGACTGTTAATTGATAACTGAATTACTCCGCCCACCAAAGTTTGGTTTTCATGTTATCGGCTCCGTTGATTTTGATACCTTCGTCGAGTTTTACTTTATTTAAAGAATATTCAGTAGTAGGGTACGGTAAGCGAGTTGGCACAACACCATCGTTTTCAAATACTGCTCTGGCGTCACGTGGAGAGAATTTAGGGAAACCCGTGCGGCGGAATTCTGTCCAAGCCTCAACTCCTTGACCAAAAAGAGCAATCCATTTTTGTTCGATAATTTTTTCTTTAGAAATCGCTCCAACTGTTGTCATGTAAGTAGCTGGAGTAGTGATGCCAAACTGAGTAAATGAAGCATCAATTCCTTTTTTGAAATAATCGTCGGCTTTACCAATTGTGATGTCACCGTCAAATGCTGCTTCGGCCAAAATGAAATTCAATTCGCTGAATGTCATAATGACACTCGGAGCGTTGGCTCTTGTGAAGTAATCTGTCAGAACTGAAGCCGAACTCAAATATGTAGTAGCAATTGCATCAGGCAAACCATTCGGAATACCTTCGTAGCCACCGGCTTTGTTTTTAGTTGCAAAAACACCCAAGCGAGTATCGCCCAAAGCGGTTAGTTTATCAACCACTGTTTTGCTGATACTCCAGTCAGTACGACTACCAAAAATCATAACTTCATGCCACTCATTATTACTAGGACGAGTAGCAGTATTAGCCAAAAGAGCATTATCGGCATTGCTTGTGAAGATTGGATATTTTGTGGCATCCGACAAGATTTCGTTCATAATCGCCTTAGATTCAGCCGATTTCTTAGCAGCCTGACGATTTGCCAAACGCAAACGAAGCGAATTGGCAAACTTCTTCCATTTCAAAATATCACCGTTATAGATAATATCACCCGAAATAGCTGGCCCACCAACTGTCAATTTTTCATTGGCAAGTTTTAAATCAGCCAAGATTCCTGCATAGACTTTATCCATTGAATCATAAGCAGGTGTGTAAATTGGCGTTTCAGCCGTTCCTTTGATAGATTCCGTATAAGGAATTGCACCGTATAAATCTGTCAATAGCGAGAATGTCCACGAACGCATTACCAAAGCAGCACCTTCATAATTTTTATTCGGGCTTTTGCCGGTTTCGCTCGATTCGGTGATGATTCTCTGAAAATTCAATAAACCATCATTATAGAGCGATTTCCATGTATTGTTATAAAATGTTGGCGTAATACCATAATTATCGCCCTCATTTGAGTAAATATTACGTGCTAAATACTGCACCCAAAGCATTGCACCATCGAGATTCAAACGCTCAAAACGAACGTTCCCTCCCCAATATCTATCAACTGCTTTTTCTACTGCATACGGAAACAAATATTGAGCTCCGATAGCCGTTGGGTTATTTGGGTCGGTATTCATTTCATCGAAATCTTTCGTACAAGAACTAACCGATGAAAGCAAACCAATAAATGCGAATGAATATATAATTTTATTGAGTTTCATATTTGTCAAAATTTTAGGTAAAAAAAATAGCCCCTTCCCCGACCCCTCCCCGATAGGGAGGGGAGAAAAATTCCCTCGTCTAAAAGTCCTCCCCATCGGGGAGGGTTAGGTGGGGCTTTTAAAAACTAATCGAAAGGTTTGCACCTACACTTCTCGAGTTAGGCAATTCACCATAAGCAAAGCCTTGTGAATTTGCTCCGAAACGGTCAACTTCTGGGTCGATGTGTGGCGTATTTTTGAATAAAATGGCCAGGTTGCGTCCTACGATTGAAAGTTTTGCATTCTGTAAGTGTAGTTTCGATAAAACCGATTTTGGAATAGAATAACCGAATGACACCTCACGTAATTTGACAAAGGAAGCATCGAAAATAGCCGCTTCGTGATAACGACGAGGGTTGTTAAAGCCAATCAATTGGTTGGTTGCAACAATCACGTCGTTTGGTACATACTGAGGATTTTCAGAAGTTCCGATATTCATTACACCTTTTCCGATGATACCTTCTTCACGACCAACGGCTGTTTCAGCATATTGGCCAGTCCAACGAGCAGTACCAGTACCTTCATCGAAAATATCTCCGCCAATTTTGGCATCAATCAAAGCTGTTAATGTAAATTTCTTGTAAGTAAAAGTGTTTGAGATACCACCCATCCAGTCAGGCTGAACATTCCCTAAAATTCTTGGTGTTGTTTCTACAATCGGTAAGCCGTTAGCGTAAACGATTTGCCCATCCGGAGATTTTCTGAAACCAATACCAAATAATGCTCCATAGGGCATTCCTACTTGGGCGATTGAAGTCAAACCTCTACGCTCTTGGAGTGTATATGTTGTTAGACCTTCGGCCAAAGCGATTACTTTATTGCGGTTACGAGAATAATTCACGGCCACATCCCACTTGAAAGCATTTGCCTCCATTACTTTTCCCGAGAGTGTAATCTCGATACCTTGATTAGTGATCTGACCTGCGTTTAAGATACGTTTGTCATAGCCACTGGCCTTCGAGATTTCTACTCCAAGAATTTGGTTTTTAGTTGACTGATTATAGTAAGTGAAGTCTAATCCGAAACGATTTTTCAAGAATTTCAAATCTAAACCTAATTCGATACCCGTTGTAATTTCAGGCTTCAAAGTAGAGTTTGAAATCGTTAGATTTTCAAAATAGGCTGGCAATGAGCTATTCCACGAACCACCCGCACGGAAGGTTTGAGCTAATTGATAGGGGTCAGCGTCGTTTCCTACTTGAGCCCAACTTGCTCTTACTTTTCCGTAAGAAATTATGGTTTTAGGGAAGTCTATCAAGTCGGTAAGAACACCACTCACCGAAACCGAAGGGTAAAAATACGAACGATCATTCGATGGAAGCGTACTCGACCAGTCGTTACGAGCCGTTGCATCTAAAAATAGAGCATTTAAATAACCCAATTGTACCGAACCGTAAACACTTTGAACTTCTGCTTTTTCGATACGGCTATCAATCGTGTTTTGACTTGGGTTTGAGTTGGCCAAATTATAAACACCATCAACAACCAATTCTCCTACGTTAGCAAAATTACGTTTGTAATAGTTGCTTCTTTGAGCTGCTCCTGCCGAAGCTACTAAATGAAAATCTTTTGTGATTGATTTTTCGTAAGACAATAAGGCATCGTGATTGGTTTCTTGGCGACGTAAAACTTCTTCTGAATAACGACCAGGCGTACGGTTTCCGTTGCGAACTCTATCAAAGTTGATGATATTGATACGAGTATCTGACCACATATCAGTACCGCTTCTGAGCATCAATTTTAATTCTGGTGAGATTGCAAAATTTAAAGCAATATTTCCAACTAAACGGTCTTTATCATTCGTAAAAGGCAATTTTTCACTTGTATAAAACGGATTTGTGAAAAACGTGTGCTGCCAGTTGGCAGGGTCATTATCAGGTAATCTTCCTGCAACTGCTCTTTGAATATGCACATTTGCATAATCTTCGTAATTTGCCAATTGATCCCAAGAAACGTGGCGATGCGACCAAATAAATTGGTCACCACTTTGGTAGGTTCGATTACCGCCCGATTTCACATATTCACCTGATACAACGGCAGTTATGAATTTTGAAACTTTATAGTTTGAGTTGATTTTGAAATTATTTCTGTAGAAATCGTTGAAAGCCATCAAACCTTTTTGGTCAAGACGACCAATACTCAATCGGAAACTACCTTTATCGTTTCCGCCCGAAAGAGCCAAATTGTTGGTTAGAGTTGTACCCGTTTGCCAGTATTCGTCCCAGTTGTTGGGTTGCGGTGTAAGCGGAGCCACATCTTTTCCTGTAAACCACTGTCTTACCAAACGGCCATCGAGCGGAGCTCCCCAGCTTTCGTCAGTACCGTCAGTTCCAGTAGTTGAGCCAGGTCTTACGGTTCCGTAGGCAGCTTTGTACTGGTCATAAGCGTCGGGAGCAATTACACCACTCCAACCATCTGAATACCAAGTTACGTAGCCCGAGCCACCACCATAGCTATTTTGAAAATTTGGCTTAACTAACGGACGCTCAGCCGTGAAATTTGAATTATACTCAATACCTAATCCTTTTGTACCCGAACCATCTTTGGTCGTAATCAAGATTACACCATTGGCAGCACGTGAGCCATAAAGTGCCGCAGCATTTGGCCCTTTCAAAACCGAAATATCTTTGATGTTATCGGGGCTGACCTCTGAGATACCGCCACCGAATTGTTTGTCGAATTGTTGTTGAATCGGCACACCATCCACTACAATAAGTGGCTGATTATTACCCGAAACTGATGAAGCACCACGAATTTGGATGGTTGAACCACTTCCTGGCCCACCATTAGCCGCAATACGCACACCCGCCATTTTACCAGCAAGACCATTGGCAATATTGTTTGAACGAGCTTCAACCAAACTTTCACCTTTGAGTTCTTGCTGTGAATAACCGAGCGATTTTTTCTCTCTCGAAATACCAAGAGCCGTTACAACTACCTCATTCAAGGTTTTTGTATCGGGCTGTAATGTAATATCAAATGTAGTTTTATTATCAATTTTAATGTCAGTAGTAACATATCCGATGGCACTGAACGTAAGAAAAGTGCCGCTTGCAGGGACTTTCAACGAAAATTTTCCGTTGGCATCTGTAACCGTTCCGAAAGAAGTTCCCTTTACAGTAACCGAAGTACCAGGCAAAACGCCCTCGCTTTCAGAGCCAACGACTCCTGTGATGACCTTGTCTTGAGCCAGTATCGCTGACGATAACAGCAAGCAAACTAATAAGTAGAAGTTCTTCATCATAAATGTTTGGTTTAAGTCAGTTTTTAGCTTCCCTTTTCAGCCGAATCATTACAAGACTCCGACCGCTCGGTTTTGTAATATTCGGCCTAAAGGGAAATTATTATAGGGTCCAGTTTGGATAAAGTGTCTCTTTCTGAACTGAAAATTCTGAGTGAAGAAAATTCAGTTATGATGCTTCTTTAATATTTTTTGGGTCGATGGTTTCCTGCCATCAGTTTAAGTCAAGAATGTGAAAAACACATTCAAGAATCCGCATTTTAAGCGTAGTATTTATAGGCTTCAAGCCACTTCCAAATTGCGGTCGGAAAAGAAGAGCTCGATGAAGAATTGTTGTACTTATCTAAGAACTAATGATTAAAAGTATTAAGTGTAAATCGAATAAAAAAATTTTTATCAAAAAAAAATGAATATTTAATAAAAATAATTAATTAATTATCATATTTAATTTGAAAAATACAATTATCATTAACATTTACATAATTTTATGTATCAGCGACCAATGAAAACACAAAAACATCTATGTTTCTATTTTTAACATTTATTCTTTAAAAAATTAAATTTTACAAAAAATAGGTTTAATATTTTAACATTTTGTTATAAAAAATTTAAAAAACATAAAAAATAGGTTTAACAATATTATTTAAAATAATTCTATATAATTGCAATATTCCAATTTTGAGTATTTATACTTATGTGCGTATACGGCACAAAAAAACACCCAAACATTGCTGCTTGGGTGTTTTTCTAAAAGAATAAATTCTATCGAATTGGTGTATTATATTTTATCAATACTCGTGAGGTTTCAAATCACATTCGCATCAAAAACACCCGTCAAGATTTTGCCTTCACGCTTTACTTGTAGCCAAACTCGGTAATGCCCAGCTTTCGGAAAAACATACGGAAACGTTACCTGTCCGCCATGATGCCCATTGACCTCATGTTTCATATCTCCCATTAATAATCTATCTCGTTCGGCTTCGGTCATGGTCTGAAGTTTTGCCAAGATATTATCAACGCTATCTCTAAATTTCTTAGCATTATTTAAGTTTGGACGTTTATTACTTGTCTCATCAATACGTTTTTGCAAAACCTGCACTGCCGTTGACGAATATGTGCCATTAGGGTGCAAGTGAATATACACACTTGCGTCATCTTTGATAACGGCCGCATGGCCCATCATACCCAAATAAGTTTGTAATTCGGCGGGTTTGCCATCGGGAGCAAGCACCGAAAACTTTAAATTATAGACCTTTCCCGCCATGAGCTTCTGATTTGGTTTTTCTTCCCAAACAATACTTGAACCATCTTGCAGCTTGGTTTTTACACCCGGACTTCCACAAATCGTGATACTTTCATCAACTATCGAGTTTGTTGTTTTATTAAGTGCATTAGTCACCACAAAAGTATCGTCCGAGTCGCCCGTGAGGGTTGGCATGACATTTACTTTTGGTGTTTGTGGAATCTCCACCGTATCAGTAATCGTATTTTGCAAGCTATGATAACGCAACACATCGGCAAAAATCAAATATTTTCCTGCGGGCATATTGGGCAAAGGGGCTTCAAATGTTAGCGTATCTTTGCGAGAAGGATGCAAATGAGCAAATACTTCCATTGAGCCTTCTTTTACCAAAAACATGTGCATCAGCTTCCCGTGGTCAGGAATGATAAAACTCAACGAACGGCCATTGACCGAAGCCGAATCTATCTTAAAATTCAAGACTCGCTGCCCATCTCTCAGACTAACACTTGATGTGGCAGTGTATGGTCGATAAATATTTTGTTGATAATTGGCGGTTTCGGCATTCCACCACATATTTCCGCCAAACAACAATAGTCCACAAAACGAAGCTCCAATCGTTGAGCCAACGAGACGACGCTTCTTGGTGGAATTATTTTCGACCTCTCCTACTTTTAGCAAGCTATCGCCCGTACTTGCTCCGATAATCGTAGTCATGATTCCGACCAAAAGCAATGCCAAACCTGCCAAAATCCAACCCAACGAACTTGGCAGTTGGCGTTGAGCCGTAGAAAGTGCCGCAATCGGAATCAACACTTCACCTTTCCCTCTTGCTCCTTCAATGACTACTTTTACGCTGGCTGCTCCATTTTCCATGAGCCAAATTTTTCCTTCGTATTTTCCTGCTTCGGTCATTATTCCCTCATCGGAGCGAGGTGAGCCTTCGTCGCCAGTCCAATAATAAATCGGACTCATTTTTACACTCTTTATGTCGTTTCCATCAACCATCACCGAAACTTTGGCCGTTCCTGGAATCACATCGGGTGGTTCTACATATACTTGCACGCTGTAATTCCCAGCTTTTCCTTCATGCACAACACCTGCACTGCCGATGTGACCCCTAACCCCTAAAGGGGAACTTAGGAGAAGGATTAAAATGTATTTTAAGAAATTATTTAGTTTTTTCATTGATTAAATTTTAATAGAAATAGACTTCTGAGAACTTTTTAGCTCCCCTTTAGGGGCGGGGGGGTTACCTCTGCACTTGTTTCATCCAATTTCCCCAAGCAAGACCGATGCGTGTCGATAAAAAACTAAAGACAAGCGAAAGCGAAATACCTATTAGCCATTCATTCAATGATTTATTGCTCCACGGGCCAAACTTAAAGCGATATTCCCAGTCGGCATCATTCTGAAACGACCAAGATGCACTACCCCAAAACCAATTTCGAGCCATTGGTGATTCGTGCAAAAATGTACCAAACGGATAATGTGTAAGGAGTAAAACGAGCGTATAAGCTCCGCCCAAAATGAGTGCTAAAGTCCAATCGTTTTTAGACGAAAACTTATCTCTTAACCAATCGGTGACAAATGCAGGAATAAACAAAAGTAACGGAAAACCGAGTGTTTGATAAGTAGTGATTTTATTATGAATGGGCCCCAAGAGAGGTTCGGCCGGCAAAAGTCGTAGTGTGGCATTGACCGCCCAGTGGAAAATCAAAAATATGATACACATGTAGGTAGTTCCCCATTTTTTGTTTGAGGCCCTACCCGCCGCAAACAAGATAAATGGAAATGCAGCACTGGCAACTTCATAAAACGATGGCTCGTGCATGGCCCAACGCCCCAAAGATTCAGAAAGGAATGTAAAAATAGAGGTGATTAGAAACGCTGCCGTAAAAATAAACATCCATTGCAAACGATTCGTGCGTTTAGCATTTTCCTCGTCCGAAAGTGAGTTTACTTTTTCGCTTCGATTCAAAAATGCCAAAACGGCTATCATTGCACCCATTTGTACGCTCATTAGCCCCAACAACAAAACAGTGTGTGGCGGAGAAAGAATCTGCACATCAAGGCCATAAGTGTTGTGCCACCAATCATCAAACGGTGCTGATGTAAGCGACGCTATTCCGCCCCAAATGCAGAAAAGTCCACCCAGTGAACTGTAAAAAACGCCCCAAAACTTCACCATTTTCCCTTTTTCGAGTTGATTTCCCCAAAAAGAAGTTTTCAAAACCTGATAACCCGAAAAAATACCAGCGGCTGCCGCTCCGATATAGGTTACTACGTGCGGTGCCGAAAAAAGACCGTCACGGCCAATGCTCATGTGCCAAGCAATGTCCCACAAGATGCCCAGAATCACACACATGGATGCTATCACGCTCACATATACGTAGAGTGGAATAGCCAGCAAGAGTTTTGAAGATGATGAAAATGTTTTTTCGGTTGTAATAGACTGGTTGATAGTCGTTTCCATAGATTATTGATTAGTTTGTATGATGACACTTTTATTTTTTGTTACCCCTATTAAAGAACTAAAATAACCCCAATTGTGTCTGATTGGGCCAACTTCCCTCGTGCCGAAGTAACCATTCTTTTCGCCAGAGGTCGCCACCATAACCCACCAAACTGCCATCTGAACCAATAACTCGGTGGCAAGGCAAAATTATCGTCAGTGGATTATTTCCATTGGCCGTACCAACTGCTCTGATGGCTTTTTCATTGCCGATTCTCCGAGAAAACTCAAGATACGAAATTGTTTTTCCATACGGAATCGTTTTCAGATATTCCCACACATTTCGCTGAAAATCAGTTCCTTGTGCCAGCATTGGCAAAACAAAATCTTTTAATTTTCCTGCAAAATAAGCATCAAGCTGCCTAATACATTCATCAATGATTGGTGAATTTTCGGGTGTTTCTTCCAATTGTCTGCTTGGCTTTTTTTGAGCCTCTCGAAACAGCACATGAGTCAGAAAATCATCATTTGCGATAATCTCCAAAACGCCAATCGGTGATGAATAATGCTTGATATATTGCATAAACTGTATTCTTATTCTTTCAATTTCAAAGATACAAAAAGTAAGTCTGAAAAACTTTTCTGATAATCAAACAGTTATCAAATAGTAGTTTTGTAATTTTGCAAACTGGCATTAAAATAATTAATCAATCAACATAAGCGATTCTGTAGAATCGCTCCACGATAATGGTAGTACCTTACAAAGAAAAAGACAGCAGCAAGCGTGAGCAAATTGCCGAAATGTTTGATAATGTTTCGCCTAAATATGATTTCTTGAACCATTTGCTCAGTGGTGGAATTGATTTTTGGTGGAGAAAAAAGGCTATTTCGATGTTACGTGCCGAAAAACCACAGTTGATTTTGGATATTGCAACGGGTACGGGCGATTTGGCCGTCGAGGCAGTAAAGCAACTCAAACCCGAAAAAGTAATTGGCGTTGATATTTCGGAAGGAATGTTATCCTTCGGGCGTGAGAAAATGAAGAAACTGGGTTTAGAAAACAAAATCGAACTTCAAATGGGCGATTCGGAGAAATTACAGTTTGAAAACAATACTTTCGATGCTGTTATCGTTTCTTTTGGAGTACGTAACTTTGAAAATCTCGAAAAAGGTCTAACTGACATGTGCCGAGTAACCAAATCAGGCGGAACGTGCATGGTCATGGAATTTTCGAATCCTAAAACTCCCGTTATTAAGCAATTATACAATTTTTACAATGCGACAATCCTGCCTTTCATAGGCCGATTAGTATCGAAAGATAGTTCGGCGTATAGCTATTTGCCCGAATCGGTAAAGGCATTTCCAGAGGGAGAAAACTTCTTGAGAGTGTTTGAAAAAGCAGGATTTCGTCAGACAAAATGTATTCCGCTTACGTTTGGCGTTTGCTCAATTTACATTGGCAAAAAGCCTTGATGAGTTTTACTTTTTAAATTTTTTATGAAAAAAGTCCCTTTTCTTAGACTTACACTTAGCCTCTTTTTAATTTCATCACTCGCACAACGTGCGATTGCACAAGAAACTCGTCGCCATTTTCAGGCCGATTATGATGCAAAATCACTACGATTCGGCTATTTTTTGGGTCTAACAAATACGAATTTTAATGTAAAGTTCAATAATTATTTTGTCAATAAAGATAATTATTACAGCATTGCATCGCCTTCTACTTTTGGACTCAAGATGGGAGGTTTGGCAAACTTTAGACTCAACGATTATTTTGATTTTAGGGTTTTACCAACAGTTGCCATTTATGGACGAAGATTAGAATATAAGTACATCGACATGGCTTTGCCTAATAGCGACCCAAATAAATTTAAAGAGAATACAGAACTCCGAGAAACCGCTTGGTTTGAACTTCCTGTGATGCTAAAGTATAAGTCTGAGAGGCGTAGAAATGTGAGAATGTATGTGTTTGGTGGCTTAAGATATGCCGTAGAAACCAACGCAGTGAATAGAAGAAGAAGACAGCAATTTGTAACAAAGACCAGCGATTTTAGCGTAGAATACGGAACAGGTATTGAGTTTTTCAGAGAATATTTCAAGTTTTCTCCTGAAATTCACTTCTCTCATGGTCTAAGTAACCTCGTTGACCCCGTAAATAATAGAAACACGCCCCTTCAAGGTGTTGACCGTCTGACAACCCATACGGTTACGCTCTATATATTATTTGAATAAGGAAGCCACAAGCAACCAATTTTAGACAAAAGTTGTTAGGTCTGTAAAAGCAGATTTTCACAGCTTTTGTCTATTTTTTTATCAATGAAATACATCGCCATTTTTCTTGTAAGACTCTACCAAGCAGGTATTTCGCCTTGGTTTCCACCATCGTGCCGCTATACGCCTACTTGTTCACAATATTCGGTTGAAGCATTTCAGAAACACGGTTTTTTCAAGGGTTTTTGGCTGACAGCCAAACGCATCGCTCGTTGCGGCCCGTGGAGTCATTCTCACGGCTACGACCCTGTTCCTTGATTGGTTACTGGTTTATTAGTTATTGGTAAATTGGTTATTAGAGAACTAATTCCTCAATAACCAGTCAACCAATAACCAGTCAGCCAATTCCCAATAACTAATCACAAATAACTAATTATTACAAAATTTTCTATTGTTTTTAGGACTATTTAAAGAACTTTATTCACTATTTATTTATTTCTATAAAATCAGTAGGCTTTCTGACTTGTTGTTCTAAAATAGTCCGTAAATTTGGATTTACAACAAAATCATTCTTGTCAATGACTTCGGTAATGACACTCGAACAACGCCAATTTCCTATCGGGAAATGGTCTCCTAAGAAAAGTTATTCGGCCAAAGAAATCGAACGTAACATCGGTATCATTGAGAAGTATCCTGCTAAGTATAAACGACTTACCAAGAAACTTTCCGACGAAGATTTGGCCAAAGCTTACCGTGAAGGAGCATGGAATGTACGTCAATTATTGACCCACATTTCGGATATGCACATCATGCACTACGCCCGTTTCAAGCAAGCACTTTCCGACGAAAATCCTGTTGGGTTTGTAGCCAACATCAATGCTTGGAACGCCACCGCCGAAATATCCAGTACGCCACCAGCCGATGCTTTATTATTATTGGAAGCTACGCACAAAAGGTGGGTTTTCTTGATGAGAAATATGTCAGAAAGCGATTTCGACAAAACTTTTTTTCACGCATTACGTCAGATAAATCTCACTTTAGCACAGGCACTAAGCATGGCTGCTTGGCACACCAAACATCATTTTGAGCACATCAGAATAGCATTGAATTAAATATATTTTAACAATAAACAAGATACTCCCCTTTAGGGGTTGGGGGTTAATGAATACATATTATATCATAGATTTCGATAGCACTTTTACGAAAGTAGAAGGCCTTGACGAACTCGCCAATATTGCGTTGGCAGGAAGTGCCAATCAGGAAAAAGTAGTTGCTCAAATCAGAAACCTGACCGAGCAAGGCATGAATGGCGAAATCACTTTTTCGGAAGCTCTCAGTCGCCGAATCGAATTGTTAAAAGCCAATCGTTCGCACATCAATCAATTGGTTGATTTTCTCTATACACAAGTGTCGGAGTCATTCCAACGCAACGAAAAATTCTTGCGTGAATTTTCTGACCATATCTTAATCGTTTCGGGCGGTTTCAAAGAGTTTATAGTGCCAATCGTAACGTCGATGGGTTTGAAAGAAGAAAACGTATATGCCAATACTTTCGTTTTTGATGCCGAAGATAATATCGTTGGCGTTGACCAAGATAATGTTTTGGCACACGAAAAAGGCAAAGTAAAACTTCTCAGTTCATTAAAACTCGATGGCGATGTATATGCCATTGGCGATGGCTATACCGACTACGAACTTCGTGCTTCGGGACTGGCCAATCGTTTCTACGCTTTCACCGAAAACGTTAAGCGTGAGAAAGTTACAGCCAATGCCGACCACATTGTGCCATCGTTAGATGAGTTTTTATATCTGAATAAATTGCCTCGCAGCCAATCATACCCGAAAAGCCGCATCAAGGTGCTTTTACTCGAAAACGTTCACTCGGTGGCAATCGAGGCATTCAAACGTGAAGGTTTCGATGTAGAAACGCACAAAGGTGCAATGGACGAGGAAGAATTGTCTGAAAAAATCAAAGGAGTTTCGATTTTGGGACTTCGTTCGAAAACTAATTTGACGAAAAAGGTTCTCGAAAATGCCGATAAACTCATCACAGTTGGTGCATTTTGTATCGGAACAAACCAAATCGACCTTAAAACTTGTACCGAAAAAGGCATTGCAGTTTTCAATGCACCATATAGCAATACTCGTTCAGTAGTAGAATTAGCGATTGGCGAAATGATTTTGTTGATTCGTAATGTATTTACGAAAAGTAACCAAATGCACGCTGGTAAATGGGATAAATCGGCTAATAATAGCTTCGAGGTTCGTGGCAAAAAATTAGGTTTGATTGGCTACGGACACATCGGCACGCAACTTTCGGTTATCGGTGAAGCTCTCGGTATGGAGGTTTATTTCTACGATATTGTAGATAAAATGCCAATCGGAAATGCCAAGAAATGTCGCTCGTTGGAAGAAGTTTTACGAGTTTCGGATGTGGTAAGTATGCACATTGATGGCCGTAAAGAAAACACCAATATCTTTGGCAAACGTGAGTTTGAATTAATGAAAGACGGCGTGATTTTCATGAATCTCGCTCGTGGACACGTAGTTGAAGTACCAGCTTTGGTAGAAGCCATCAAATCGGGTAAAGTAGCGGGTGCGGGTGTTGACGTATTTCCGTACGAACCAAAAACCAACAGTGAGCCATTTGAGAACGAACTGCGTGGTTTACCAAACGTAATTCTTACGCCACACATCGGCGGAAGCACCGAAGAAGCCCAAGAAGGTATCGGACTTTATGTACCTGAGCGTTTGCTCGAATACATGAATAACGGTAGCACAACGGGCAGTGTAAATTTCCCAGAAGTACAGTTGCCATTGTTGCGTGATTCGCACCGTTTATTGCATATTCACCAAAATGTACCAGGTATTTTGGCCAAAATCAATAATATTTTTGCGAAACACCACATCAATATCATTGGTCAGTATCTAAAAACCAACGAAACGATTGGCTACGTAATCATGGATATTAGCAAAGGTTACACCAACGAGTTTATTCAAGAAATTAAAGACATCGACGAGACAATTCGTTTCAGAATGTTGTATTGATATATTTATTTCAAGGTCATGCAAATGCCTCTTTTCATAGAGAGAAAAGAGGCATTTGTGTTTAAAACATTATTTCCATAATTTTGATTTATGGAAGAGCCATTTTATGATTTCAGGATACTTAATAACGCTCTGCGATTTGAGTTTGAAAGTGTTGGTAAGCGAAAACTGAAAAAAGTGATTTTGTTTTCAGATACAACGATACCCAATTTATATCAACTCAGTTTAGCTGATATTAATGAAGATGGTAGCTTGGATTTTCTGAACGTAAGTAATAATAATGATAGAAATACGATTTTGGCTACGGTTTTTCAAACCACATCCATTTTTTTTGACCATTATCCAGAAGCACTCGTTGGCTTTACTGGAAGTACCACAGAAAGAACTCGCCTATATCAGATAACTATCGCAAGGGAACTTCCCAAATTATCAGAACGTTTTATTATCAGAGGACTAAAAAATGATATGCTTGAAACTTTTGAGAAAAATAGAAATTATGAAGGATTTGTTATTTCGCTGAAAAATACTCAACTTTCTAAAAATTAAATAAAATCATGGAAACATTAACCATAAAAAAAGCATTTAAGCCAACTGAAAAATTAATAAAAGGTCAATTTAAGGATGAAAAAGCCTTTTTAGACACTAAGCAAAAACGCTTTGATGAAGTATTTGGTAAAGTAAATTGGAAAAGTATTAAATAATTAAAGCCTCAATTTTATACTTTTTTAACAAAACATAAAACCCTCACTCCAAAAATCTCCAATTTTACTTTCAAGCAAACCCTCAGCTCATTCTTATTTAGAGCATATCGCATAATATTTCCTAAAAATTAATAAATTCGCATTGTTTTAAAAACGATGCCTCTATGTCTGTTACCGAAATCATTGTTTTAGTAATAGTATTGTATGTCATTATTTGCGTAGTGGCCTACAAAGTACAAGAGTATTTTATTTTTAAGCCCGAAAAGCTGTCGCAAGATTTTGAGTTTCGATACGACGACCATTTTGAAGAACTGTTCTTTGATATGCCCGACGGAGCCAGAATCAACGGACTACTTTTTTATGATGTCGGCGAAGAAACTCGTGGACTCGTTATTTATTTTCACGGAAACACTCGTAGCATTAAAGGCTGGGCAAAATATGCCAAAGATTTCATCTCGCACGATTATGATGTGTTGATGATTGACTATCGAGGCTTCGGAAAAAGTACGGGTAAACGGCACGAAGAACGAATGTATGAAGACTCGCAAGTGGTTTATCATAAGATGCTTACGAAAGGGTATGATGAAAAAAACATTGTGATTTACGGCCGCTCGTTGGGTTCGGGATTTGCTTGTAAACTGGCTTCCAAGAATCACCCAAAAACGTTAATTCTCGATGCTCCTTATTATAGTTTTTCGCAGTTAACCAATCGTTTTTTGCCATTTTTGCCAGTTTCAATGCTATTACGGTTTTCCATCCGAACCGATAAATATATCAAGTTTGTGAAATGTCCGATTTATATCATTCATGGCACAAAAGATTTTTTGATACCGTTTCGGTCGAGTGTGAAGTTGGCAAAACTTGCTCCGCAGAAAACCCGTTTAGTACCCATTTACGGCGGCGGACACAATAATTTGCCATCGTTTCCCGAATACCATAAACACCTCGAAGAAATCTTACTCGATAGATTCGATTTGATTTTTGATAAACA
>NZ_JBMLRC010000429.1:0-1487 GCF_049241225.1 Emticicia sp. | reverse complement strand
ATTCTAAATCATATCAAAAACCCCTGCGAATGACATCGTAGGGGTTTTGTTTTTTTATATATTCTTAGGAAAAATACCCACACAAAAGTCCCAAAGATGAAATGTTGCGTACCTACGGCACGCTGATTCGTGGGCGTAACATCTACATTCTACCGATATTTAATCCCTACGGGATATTTATTCTCTTCAAATTTACTCTCAATACATCATCCAAATATCATAGCCAAACCGCAGAATTAGGCCAAAAACTACTACCAAAAACAAGATTCTGATAAAGCCATTGCCTCGGAGTAGTGCCATTCGGCTGCCTACATACGAGCCAGCCATATTACAGACCATCATCGGTATCGCAATGCTAAACATCACATAGCCTTTAGCTACAAAAAATATCAACGAACAAATATCCGCCACAACATTGACCACCTTCGAGATGGCCGAGGCTGTAAGAAAATTATAGCCGATGATGCTCACAAAGCCAAAAACCAACAAACTACCCGTTCCTGGTCCAACAAAACCATTATAAAAACCAGTCGTCATTCCTATTAAAAGGCCGTAGAGTGGTATTTTACTCAACTCGAAACGGTGCTTGTCTTCTTGTCCTAAATCTTTTTTGAAGTAAGTATAAATAGCGATAAGTGTCATCAAGACCAAAATTGTTGGTTTCAAGATGCGTTCGCTCATCAAACTCGAAATCAATGCTCCCGAATACGACATCACACCCGCCCCAATTCCAGCAAACAGAACGGTTTTTAGTGGGATTTTTACTTTTTTAGAATATTGATAACCCGCAACGCCAGTTCCCATAAAAGAAGCAAAACGATTAGTGCCAATAATCTGAGGAACAGAATAATGAGGAAATAAAATGAACAATGCAGGAGCTTGCACTAATCCACCACCACCAACGATTGAATCAATAAAACCAGCTGCAAATGCAGCCAAACACGCAAGAAAAATAGACACGATTAAGCGATTTCAGGATTACAAGATTAAAGTTTTTTGATTTAAATAATTGATTATTCAACCAGTAACAAGTCACTAATTACTCAATAAAACAATTAAACTGACTTTTGTTTTTTGATGCGTTTGGGATTATACCAAAGCCAAAAACCACTAAAAGAAAGCAAAATTAAGCCTAAAGAGACAATGGTTGTATAAAAAAGTTTGATTTCATCGTTTTTGGTTTTTACGAAAAAATCCAGAATCGAACCATCGTGGATTTTCTCTATAATATCCGAATTTCGGCGAGCAATAGATAGAATTTCCCCCGTTGCACAATCAATTTGTAATTCGGTGAAGTGCTCGGTAAAAACGATTTTAGCTACGCCCTTTTGTGGGCGAACATCAATCCTGTCTATTTCTGTTGAAAGTTTTAGGCTGTCCTTAGCAAATTTTTGGGCGGCTGTTTGAATACTATCCAACGAAATCCACTTACTGGCTTCCATATTCGAGCCTTTTTTGGTACTTGGCAAAATTCCTGCTGTTTTTTT
>NZ_JBMLRC010000428.1:0-1106 GCF_049241225.1 Emticicia sp. | reverse complement strand
GAGCAACTGACTCATAATCAGTAGGTGCTTGGTTCGATTCCAAGTGGGCCCACATAAGGAATGATGTTTTCATCATTCCTTTTTTTATTCTACAAAATTCAAATCTTTTCCATATTCTTCTTCGATTTGGGATATACTCCAGATGCCGATACCAAAAACGATACAATCAAGCAGTAAAATAGTGTGTAGATAGTCGTTGAAAACTGTATCTAATGTCGGAATTAGTAATGAAAAGATAAAAACTGATGCCCGGCCAACGCCGAAAACTAAGGTAGTTGCCATTGCTCGAAGATTCGTCCCAAATTGTTCGATAGTAAGCGTCAGTAATTCAAAATGGTAAGATACAAAAATGCCAAAAAGGAAGTTGGTTATAAGAAAGATATGGTGAATAAGAGGTTTAAATAAAATGTAACTAAATGCGAGCATTAGCAATGAAAACATACATATAATAATACTTTTTTTGCGACTTTTAATCTTTCGAGCCAGAAATCCAACTACAATAAAGCCAAAACCAGCACCGAGCGAAAAAAACATAAGGCTCTGTCCAGTTGTAATTTTAAGTTCTCGGAAATAGTTTGCTCCTATAAAAACCGATGATGCAGTGATGAGGTAAGTTGGTAAAATGCTAAGAATGAGATAATAGATTTTACGGTCTTTAAGCACCGAGAAAATCGGTTTTTTATTTATCTTGTTATCATTTGTCTTCAAGAATATATCCGACTCAAAAGTAGAAAAACGAAACAGCATGATAGCAAGCCCTAAGAGTCCACCACCAATATAGAGCGTTCGCCAGTGGAAAGATTTTGCCAAAATACTAAGAGAAAACATTCCTAAAAAACCACAAAGAGCAATGAAAACTGTTGAAGATGTTCGTTTATCCTTTGGAAATATTTCACAAACAAGCACTAATCCAATGGCCAGTTCAGAGGCTAAACCCAAGCCAACAATAAATCTTAAAAAAACAAAGAGGTAATAGTTTTGTACTAATCCACTTAGTAATGTCCCGAGCGAATAAGTAAACACTGAGATAAAAAGCATCGTCATTCTACCCTTTCTATCGGCCAATGACCCAAAAATTATTACACCCAAAAATATGCCAATATGTT
>NZ_JBMLRC010000427.1:0-1650 GCF_049241225.1 Emticicia sp. | reverse complement strand
CTAGCTTAAAAGATGTAGCCAACAAATACAAAGGTGATAGCAAAGCAGTTGAGTATCTTTCTAAGAAAATTATCAACGGTGGTGGTGGTGTATGGGGCGACCACGTAATGGCAGCTCACCCACAAATTTCAATGGCCGAAGCCAACATCATGGTTGACTATATCTTGAATATCAACGAGCCAAAAACTGCCAAATCAATGCCGACGCAAGGTAGTTATGCAACAAAAATACCTGACGGTCAGAAATCTAACGGCACATACATTTTGCGTGCGGCTTACAAAGATAAAGGCACAAAAGTGATGAAATCATTGGCAACTGAAGACGTTGTTGTCTTGAAAAATCCAACATTAAATCCTGAATTGGCCGACAAATCTAAAGGTACGCAATTAGTGATTACACCAGGACGCTCATTCTCGATGGTTGGCGATAAGTCTTATTTGGGTTATACTAATGTAGATTTAACGGGTATTAACGAAATCGAAATTACTGCTCAGGCTCAAACACGTGTAGGTGCATCAGGTGGTGTTATTGAGCTTCGTCTTGATTCTCCAACAGGTACCTTGATTGGTACAAGTGATAAAATCGAGCCAAGAGAAATGCGAATGGGGCCTCCACCTGCCCAGCCAGCAGCGTCTGCCGCTGGAACGCCAGCCGCTGGAACGCCTGCCGCAGGGACGCCTGCCGCAGGGACGCCTGCCGCCACACCACCAGCTCGCCCAAACATGAATAGTAAACTAAAAATAAACGTTCCTCAAGATGCTGGTCAACATGATGTGTATTTGGTTTTCAGAAATGATAAAGCAAAAGATACGCAAATCGTAATGGCGGTTTCGGCAATTGAGTTTAAAGCAAGCGAATAATAAACCCTAAGATAAATAGTACCGAGTACCGAGTACCGACGTACCGAGAATTGGGTGTAAAAACCCAATTCTTATTTTTCAATCCTCCTCCTCCCACCCTTCCAGAAATTACGAACAAAACTTTAATTACTAACAAAAATGCAAAATAGAAGAGATTTCCTTAAAAATACAGGAGCTTTAGCACTTGGTGGTTTGATGTTACCAAACTTGGCCGATGCTTTTGGCGAACCACAGAAAGTAAAAAATTTTGGGGTTCAGCTCTTTACCACAATGTCGGTAATCGACAAAGACGTTGAAGGAACTTTAAAACAAATTGCCGGAATCGGTTATAAAGAAATCGAATCGGCATTTAGCATGAAAGGTGGCTTTTATGGCATGAAACCAAAAGAATTTGCCAAATTAGTATCAGATTTAGGAATGTCATGGCAAGCTCACCACGTAAGTGGAGCTCCATTTAACCGTCCAGCTCCACGCCCATCGGCTGATGGAACCCCAGCACCTGCTCGTCCAGCCATGCCACCGATGAAAAATTTATTGAATAATACCCAAGAAATCGTTGATGAAGTAGCCGAAGGTGGGGCAAAGTATTTGGTTTGTGCCAGTATTCCAGTAAACAAAATGGAAGAAATAAAGCTTTCACTTGAAATTCTTCAAAAAGCGGGCGAAGCTGCCAAGAAAGCAGGACTTACTTTTATTTTCCATAATCACACGGCCGAGTTTGAAACCATTGAAGGACAACGTCCTTTCGACATGATGGCTTCACAAATTAGCCCTGATTTACTCAAATTTG
>NZ_JBMLRC010000426.1:0-8436 GCF_049241225.1 Emticicia sp. | reverse complement strand
GCCGATGTAAAGGTAGAAAACTTACTTATACCTCAGCTGAGTGTTGGTTATGCTTACAGATTTTCGCCTCGTTGGTCAGTGGGACTAAATGCACAGAAATATTTCGGAAAATATCCTGCTACAAATGTCGGAGTTTCAGTAAATTATCATTTCAATATTTCAACTGATTCATTGGGTTTTAATGAAAACAAAGAAGAAAAATGGTCTTACGGAGTTTTGGGTGGAATTGGACTTACTGGAAGTTTTTCGAGTATGGAAAATCAAAAAAGGTTGCTTTTACCATACATCGGTTTTTTTACTGAAAAACGTTTAGGACTTACATGGAAAACTCGCCTCGAATTAACCTACGCACAACGTGGCGTAAACTATGTTTATCAAAAGAATGGAAACGTTACTTCTTTACCCACCAATTACCAATCAAATTTTATTCAGATTCCGATACTTTTCAAAAATGAGTTTGCCTATAAATGGAATTACTTCTTCGGCCCGCAGTTCTCCACATTTTTTGGTGGAAAATACTCAGTAAACAACGAAAAACAAGAAGTACGAAACCAAGGTAGCCTAACACTCGGTTCGCAACTCGGAATGGGCTACGACCTTACGCCCAAGCTCTCGCTCGAAACTCGCTTTGTGTTTGATATTATGAGTTTTGGCCCCAGAATAAACGCCACGGGTTTCGGAATTAATGATTTTCGGTTAGGTTTTAGTAGGAAATTGTGAAAAATGCCAAATTTTGTATTATTCCAAGAAGTCGAACCAAATTTTACATTATCTTTGCGAACCCAAAACCGATTCGTTGGAACGCCCTATGTGGGTATGATTTATTTTACTAACATAAAAATGACTCCCCTTCAGGGGCTGGGGGTGGTCGGATTTTACTAAAATGAAAATTGCAGTAGTTGGTGCAACTGGCTTAGTTGGCACTGAAATCTTGAAAGTATTGGCGGAAAGAAACTTTCCCGTTACCGAAATCATTCCTGTTGCTTCCGAAAAATCAATTGGTAAACAGGTTGAGTTTAAGGGTAAACAGTTTACGGTCGTAGGCTACGAAGATGCTATCAAGATGAAACCTGCGGTTGCGATTTTCTCGGCAGGTGGAAGCTCTTCTTTGGCTTTGGCACCCTTGTTTGCTGAGGCAGGTATTCCTGTAATTGACAACTCTTCGGCGTGGAGAATGGACCCAACTAAAAAGTTGATAGTTCCAGAAGTAAACGCAAACACGATTACGGCAGAAGATAAAATCATTGCCAATCCAAATTGTTCGACAATCCAGATGGTAGTGGTAATGAAGCCATTACACGATAAATATAAAATCAAACGTGTAGTTGTTTCTACTTACCAATCGGTAACAGGAACAGGTAAAGCGGCAGTTGACCAACTGTTTGCCGAGCGTGTAGGCGATGATAGCGTGAAGAAAGTTTATCCGCATAAAATCGACCTTAACGTATTGCCTCACATTGATGTTTTCTTAGATAACGGTTATACCAAAGAAGAAATGAAAATGGTAAACGAAACTAAGAAAATCATGGGCGATGATAGCATTGCAGTTACGGCAACGACTGTGCGTATTCCAACCGTTGGTGGACACTCAGAAGCAGTAAATATTGAGTTTGAAAACGATTTCGATTTAGATGAAGTTCGCAAGATTTTGAGCGAAACCGAAGGCGTTATCGTGCAAGACGATGTTAAAAACTTCGTTTACCCAATGCCAATCAATTCGCATGGAAAAGATGAGGTTTTCGTAGGACGTATCCGTCGTGACGAATCTCAAGCCAATACATTAAATCTTTGGGTGGTTGCCGATAACCTCCGCAAAGGTGCAGCTACCAACGCTGTTCAGATTGCTGAATATATGTTGAAAGCAAATTTATTGTAAAACAACTTTCCAAGTTGTTAGTTTTCAAAGGGAAGGCATTTTAAATGTCTTCCCTTTTTGTATTAAATCTTATCAAAAGATTACATTTGTGCTAATCAAGCAATTACAATTCAACCTAACAATGAAAAAACTATTCTTAATTCTTCTTTTATGCTCTACGGGGGCATTCGCCCAAATAAATCCCGAAAACATCAAAATCGTGCGTGATAAATGGGGCGTTCCGCACATTTTTGCCAAAACAGACCCCGAAGTAGCTTATGGGCTGGCTTGGGCAAATGCCGAAGATGATTTCAAAACTATGCAGCTTACGCTATTGGCAGGAAAAGGTATGGTTGGACAATTAAAGGGCAAAGACGGAGCAACGATTGATTACGTAGTGGCTCTTTTACGTTGCCGTGAGGTAGTAGAAGAGCAATACGACAAAGCCTTATCGCCCGAATACAAAGCACTTATCGAAGGATATGTAGCTGGAATAAACGCCTACGCAGCCAAGCATCCCGAAGAAGTGCTGGTAAAAGGTTCGTTTCCGACAACACCTAAAGAATATACCACCAGCACGGTGCTTTCGCTGTCGATGATTTCGGGAGTTGATGCAGTTTTACAGAAAATTTTCAAAGAAAAAGTAAAAACACTCGATGATTTTAAGGCCGCAGGCTCTAATGCAATTGCAGTTCATAGTTCTAAAACAACTGATGGAAGTTCGTATCTGGCTATCAACCCACATCAGCCGCTCGAAGGCCCAGTAGCTTGGTATGAAGCTCATTTGTGCAGTGAAGAAGGCCTAAATGTTTTGGGAGCATTATTTCCTGGTGGGCCAGTGATTTTTGTGGGTGCAAACGAAAATTTAGGCTGGACTCACACCGTCAATTATCAAGATAAAGTCGATATTTTTCAACTCGAAATGAATCCTGCTAATAAAATGCAGTATAAGTTTGATGGAAAGTGGGAAACTTTAGAACAGAAAACGGTAAAGCTCAAAGTAAAAATGGGAGCGTTTACGATTCCTGTTAAAAAAGTGGCTTTATGGAGCAAATACGGAGCAACGATTCAGACCAAACAAGGTACTTTTTCGGTTAGGTTCAGTGCCAATCAAGATATTAGAGGCATCGAACAATGGTATAAAATGGACAAAGCCCGCAATTTTTCGGAGTTTTACGAAGCTATGAAAATGACTGCAATACCGGGTTTTAATACCATTTATGCCGATAAACGAGACACCATTTTTTATGTAAGTAACGGAAAAATTCCATTCCGTGCCGAAGGCTATGATTGGAAAAACACAATTCCGGGCAATACTTCAAAAACGCTAACTACGACTTTTCATCCGTTGAAAGATTTACCGCAATACGTCAATCCTGCGAGTGGTTATTTATTCAATGCCAATCATACGCCTTTCAACGCAACTGGTGAGAAAGATAACCTAAAAGCCAAAGATTTCGACCAAACAATGGGTTATGAAGTAAAGGATAATAACCGCAGTATTCGTTTTCAAGAACTGTTTTCGCAGTATGATAAAATCTCTTTTGATGATTTAAAACGTATCAAGTACGATGGGCAACTACCACAAGGAAAACTATATTTTCCGTCCAATACTGATGCTCTGTTTCAGCTAAATCCGAAAGAATATGCTGATATTCAGTCTCTTATTGAAAATTTAAACATTTGGGACAGAAAAACCAATGTTGATAGCAAAGGAGCCGCCATATTTTTGGTTATGCTCAATTATTTTACGACTGAATTTGCTAAGAAGGAAGAATTAACCGATTACACGATTACGAAAGAAGATGCCGTTGGAGCTTTTCAATATGTAAATACGTACATGAAAAAACACTTCGGAAGGACAGATATTTCACTTGGAGATTTACAAAAACTGGTGCGTGGCGATATCGAAAAACCATCTTGGGGTTTGCCCGATGTCATCACGGCTATGCACACTCGCCCGTATAAAGACGGCAAATTGAAGGTAGTACAAGGTGAGTCGTATATTGGATTAATTAAATTTCCGAAAGAAGGTTTGCCCGAAATAGAAACGGTACTGAATTTCGGCCAATCGACCCACGCCGATAGCCCGCATTTTGCCGACCAAATGGATTTGTATTTAAGCCAGAAAACCAAAAAAATGACACTTGATAAAGCCGAAGTAATGAAAACTGCCGTGAAAACCTATTCACCAAAGTAGGTCTTATATCACAAATATAGACCATTCATACTGGTTTATTGGCGGTTCAGAGAATCATCAGATAAAGTTTGAAACCTTATTTCTGGCAAAACCGTTTTGTTTTCATTCAGTTTTCTCTAAACAAGTACATTATTTATGAATCGAATGTTCGGATTTGCCCTTATGGCAGTCTTTTTGGTATTGATTGATTTTTATGTCTGGCAAGCTATAAAGCTACTTATTCGTTCTACCAGCATTTCCACTCAACGTATTGTTAGTTTTGGATTTTGGGGATTTACCGTTTTCTCTATTCTTTCGATCATTGCCATGTTTACCTATATGCCAATGTCGGCACCTGTAAAAGCAAGTTTCAGAACTTTCTTGATAGCAGGCATTTTTATCATTTATATTTCAAAAATATTCTCGGTTCTGGTGCTGATTATTGATGATTTGATTCGCTTTGGCAAATGGGTCGTGAATTATTTTCAAGGAAATTCGACCGATACACAAATAGTAACTGATGCACTCCAACCAGCTGCTGAGAAAATTAGCCGTTCGGAGTTTTTAGCAAAAACAGCTCTGACTATTGGAGGCTTGCACGCAGGCGGAATGGCTTGGGGGATTTTATCAGGAGCACACGATTATCGAATCAGAAATGTAACACTTCGCATCAAAAACCTACCGAAACAGTTCGATGGGATGAAGATTGCCCAACTTTCGGATATTCACTCGGGAAGTTTTTTCAATAAAACGGCCGTAAAAGGTGGAGTGGAAATGTTGATGAAAGAAAAACCCGATATGTTTTTCTTTACGGGCGATTTAGTCAATAATATTGCCCCCGAAGTAAAAGATTATATTGATATTTTCTCGAAAATAAAAGCTCCGCTAGGCACTTTCTCTACACTCGGGAATCACGATTATGGAGATTATACAAAGTGGGAATCGCCCGAAAAGAAAATTCAAAACCTAAAAGATTTAATGAATGCCCACAAAACAATGGGTTGGGATCTATTGATGGATGAGCATCGTGTAGTAAAAGTCGATGGCGAGAGTATCGGAGTCTTAGGTATTCAGAACTGGGGAGCTGGAAATTTTGCCAAATATGGGAATTTGGCAAAAGCCCAGCAAAATGCCCATGATTTGCCAGTAAAACTTTTGCTTTCGCATGATCCGAGTCATTGGAGAAATCAAGTTTTAGATAAACATAAAGATATCGATGTGGCTTTTGCGGGCCATACACACGGTATGCAATACGGTGTAGAAATTGCTGGAATTAAGTGGTCGCCCGTACAATTTCGTTATAAAGAATGGGCTGGTTTATATGAAGAAAACGACCAAAAACTTTACGTAAACCGTGGTTTTGGGTATTTGGGATATCCAGGCCGTTTAGGTATCTTACCAGAAATTGCCATTTTTGAACTCAAAGTGGGTTAAAAATTTAAATTATATTTTGCTCTCAAGGCGTGTTTCATAATCCATGAGACACGCCTTTTTTTATTCAATTCTTCAATAGACAAGATTTTACTTTTCAGAATAAATAACAAAGTCAAACATATTTTTTTTTACAAGTAAGTTACTTTTTTCTAAAAAACTCGTATATATAATAATAGATATTAATAGAATTTTTATTGCGATATAAAGTGTTGATTATCAGCTAATTATTTTTTTTGTTCAATATTGATCTATTATTTTTCAAAAGAAAGTTTGGCAGTTTGTAAAAAAACATTTTCCTTTAATTATTCAAAAATATTCAGTTGGCACGAAAAATGTGGAGGGGGTTAGATAAGTCCCTATTATGAATGGAAAAATTCTACTTACGCAATGCAGAAATTAAGTCTTAACCAGTCCCTACAGCAACGTCTGTCTCCTCAACAGATACAGTTCATAAAACTGTTACAAATACCTTCTGCCGAGCTAGAACAGAGAATCGAAGAAGAGCTTGAAATCAATCCAGCTTTGGAGGAGGGCATGGATATTGATGAGCGTGTGAAAGATGAGTATGATGATGATTATGATGGGGGAGATGACCACGACGATTATGGTGAGTACGGTGAGTATGAAACCTACGAGGGACTGGACGTTAAACAATACTTGAATCAAGACGACTACGCTGGATATAAAATGCAAGGTGATGGCTGGGGCGATGACGACCGTGATGCAATGCCGGTCGTAGCTACAAGTACTTTGGCCGAATCTTTGGTGCAGCAATTGGGCTTTTTGCGACTTGATGCTCGCCAAGAAGTAATTGGTATGCAACTTATCGGTAGTATCGAGGAAGATGGATACATTCGTCGTCCGCTTCGTTCAATCTGCAATGATTTAGCTTTTACGCAAAATATTTATACCAACGAAGAAGAAGTAACGGGACTTTTGAAGAAAATTCAAACGTTCGAGCCAGCTGGTATCGGTGCAAGAGATTTGAGAGAATGTTTGATTCTTCAATTAGAACGCAAAGATCAAGATGATATTTCGGTAGAAACTGCCATCAAAATTATTGATGCTTATTTTGATGAATTTACGAAAAAACATTACGAGAAAATACAACGCCGCTTAGATATTGATGATGATACTTTGAAGAATTCTATCAAAGTTATTACTCGTCTGAATCCAAAGCCAGGCAGTATCGGTAACGGAGATAGTGCAGCCGCATATTTAATGGCTGACTTCATTGTGACGAATAACAATGGTAAATTAGACGTTATTCTGAACTCTAAAAATGCTCCAGAGCTTCGCGTGAGCCGCTCGTTTGCCGAAATGCTTGATACTTACGACAAAACTGACAAAAACGGTTCGGCACAACACAAGAGTATCAAAGAGACCGTAACGTTTGTCAAGCAAAAACTTGATGCCGCCAAATGGTTTATTGATGCCATCAAACAACGCCAACAAACATTGCTGAAAACCATGAAATCAATCGTTGAGTTTCAGCACGAATTCTTCCTCGATGGCGATGAATCTAAGCTAAAACCAATGATTTTGAAAGATATTGCTAACCGCATTGATATGGATATTTCTACGGTATCACGTGTGGCTAATAGCAAATCCGTACAAGCTGATTTTGGTATTTATCCGCTAAAATATTTCTTCTCAGAAGGTATCGCAACCGATTCGGGCGAAGATGCTTCTAGCCGTGAAGTAAAAAATATCTTGAAAGAATTGATAGAAAACGAGCCTAAAAACTCGCCACTTTCTGACGATAAACTCGAAAAACTACTCAATAAGCGTGGCTATAATATTGCTCGCCGCACGGTTGCCAAATACCGTGAGCAGCTCAATATTCCTGTGGCTCGTTTGCGTAAGCAGTTGTAAGAAAACTATTAGAGAAACCCGAAGGTCGGCATGGTTCAAAACCATGCTGACCTTTTTTATGCAGTATTAAGCAAACGATTGAAAATAAACCACACTTGTATTTTGTGTAAACCATTACTAATGAGTATTTTACACTACTGTGGATTATCAACTATTGACTGTGGACTTTTAATTAGCAGTCAAACAGAAAAAGCCTTCCTGATTGTTCAAGAAGGCTTCTCAATTTCTTTATGCTTGTGAAATTATGCTTTCAACGCATTTTGTAATTCTTCCATAGGAACCATTTCTTCCTTGAAAGTGTAAGCACCAGTTTTTGGTGATTTCACAGCTTTGATAACTTTCGCAAAGTTTTTACCTGCGGTTTTATCACGGAGCGTTGCAACTACTTTCTTTGCCATTTTCTTATAATTTGAAGATTTGAAAATTTGTTAATGATAGAACATTAACAGAACCCTAAACTCCCCTTTAGGGGCTGGGGGTGATTACTTAATTTCTTTGTGGATAGTGTGAGCTTTCAAAAATGGATTATATTTTTTCAACTCCAAACGTCCTGTTGTATTCTTACGGTTTTTTGTCGTTACGTAACGAGACATACCTGCTACACCGCTTGTTTTTTGTACAGTACATTCTAAGATTACTTGTACACGATTGCCTTTCTTAGCCATTGTTTTATCTATTTAATGTATTGACTTTTATTGATAAGCAATCAAATCAAGCCAAAATGATATTTTAAAGAATAAATTTTCAATTTAAAATGCCGAGACTTTTTAGCTAAGTGCCTGTCTGTCTTGCATTTGGGGTTGCAAAGATACAAAATTGTGTTTTGTTTTTCAAAAATCTTTTAAAAGTTTTTTGATTAATTGTTAGATTTATCGTCGTGAAGCACCAAACACGCTGTTTCGGTGGTTTTGGGGGCCAACTTAAATCCTAATTTTTGGATACTTTCTTGCACTTTCGATACTTCTTTCGGAAAATCAGCCACCCAAATAATACTCGTATCGGCGGTTTCGCTCTCATTTACTACCGGCATATCAACCACTTTCGTATCCCAAAGTAGTTTTAGGAAGTCTTTCAGCGGCATATCCATTCCTAC
>NZ_JBMLRC010000425.1:0-3587 GCF_049241225.1 Emticicia sp. | reverse complement strand
CACTTTTTTTAGTTATTTCTGAAAACTATGTGATATATTTAAAGTCTCATTTTTTTATATACTTATGACACTCAACGCCATCATCGTAGATGACGAACCTGCGGCACGCTCGATGCTTCGCCAAATAATTACCGAACACTGTTCGATGATTCATATAATCGATGAAGCTACCGATGTAAAGTCGGCTGTAAAACTCATTAATAAATACTCAGTTGACCTCGTTTTTTTGGACATCGAAATGCCCGAAGAAAATGGTTTTATGCTCTTCGATTATTTCAATCAACCTACCTTCGAGACAATCTTCTGTACGGCTTACTCTGACTTTGCCCTGCAAGCCTTCGAAGTTTCGGCCGTAGATTATATCCTGAAACCAATCAGTATTTCAAAAGTGCTGGCAGCCGTAGAAAAGGCCGTGAAGATGGTCGGGCAAAACCAAATCATTCAGCGAGTGAATGTTTTGAAAGAAAACTTGAGTGTCAATAAACTCCAAAAAATCGCCCTTCCGATGGCCGATAGCTTGGTGTTTGTGCAGCTCGAAGACATTTATTTTTTTGAAGCCGATGGTTCTTATACGAACGTGATTACGAAGACAGGAAAGACCCTCGTGAGCAAAAAAATCAAAGAATTTGATGAGTTACTGGCGAATGATGCTCGTTTTTATAGAATCCATCGCTCTTATCTGATAAATACGCACCAAATTATGAAGTATAATAAAAAAGATGGAGCCATGATAGAATTTGCAAATGGCTACTCCGCCCCGATTGCTCGTGAGAAAGTGAAGGAATTTGATGAATTTATTGCGAGCGTGAAAGTGTAGAGAGGGAAATCTGCTTTAGACGTAGATTCCCAAAACGAAACAAGTTTATTTTGCCAATGGCCAGCTGTTATTGAATGACTGTGTGTTTTTTGGTTTTACTTCATTTTCATCAGTGCATGAAGAAAGAATAAACGCAAATGCTAAAATTGCTAATAGTTTAATTTTCATATTATTAAAAGTTAAATGGTGAATCGTAAAAATAGCATTATTTTTATTTTATGAAAAAAATCTTTGTCTTTTTGTTTGTTTCTTTCTGTGCATTTGGGCAGAATAAAGACAGCTTGCTTAAAGTTATTAATTCTTATAAACTCGAAGACACTTTACAATGCCAAAGATTAAGTTTATTGATTGAACTCGAATCTGACCATAAAATATGGATAAAATATAACAACCGATTGACTGCAATTGCTCTAAAGAAAATCAATAATTATCCAAATAACAGTTTAGAAAAAAGAAACTACCTAAAATTTCTTGCAATTGCTTACCAAAATCAAGGTGCTTACTACAACTACACTGACGATTATCATCGTGCTATTGAATTTTACCAAAAATCCTTATCAATAAGCATCGCTAATGACTTTCACGAAACAACCTCGTCGAATTATCAAAATATTGGTACAGCATACGATTTTTTAGGGAATCTTGAAATGGCTCTTTCTAATTTCAATAAAGCTCTTACTTATGCTTATAAATCAAAAAGTAAAGAAGCAATTGCTTATGTACTAACTGATTTAGGGTTTATTCATAACAATGCTGGAAATAGTAAAAAAGCCGTTGAATTCAATTTTCAAGCTTTAAAAATTTTCAGAGAATTACATGACAACGAAGGAATAGAACGCACTTGCTTTGCTATCGGACGAATTTTTGACGTACAAAAAGAATTTTTAAAAAGTGAATACTACTATAATGAATGTCTAAAAATCGCTAATCAGAATGGCGATTATTTACGCCAAGGACTCATCTTGAACAGCCTAGCAAATGCCAACATTCTCAATAAAAACCTTATAAAAGGGACTCAATACGCAACAAAATCGCTTGAACTTACCCAAAAGCACAAATTAATTGCGGTTGAAGGAGTGGCAAGAAGGCACTTAGGAGAAATAGCCTTTCTTTCGGGTAAAGACCAAGAAGCTATTCCCAATCTACAGAAATCAATCAAAATATTTGAGGCAGGTAAAAATCTCCAACAACTTGTTCAAGTTCAAATTTTGCTTGGCAGGATTTATCTAAAGAGAAAGAATTTTGAAGTCGCAAGTGATGTTTTAATGCAGGCATACCGAAATGCTAAAACCAGCTCCTATCCAGCCGCAATTAAAGAAGCTGCCGAGTTGCTCAGTGAATTATATGCTCAAAATAAGAATTATAATTCTTCCTATAAATACTTACTGGAAGCCAAAATATTAGGTGATAGTTTGTTTCAAGATGAAAACAAAAATATTGCTCTTAAAACAGAATTCAAATACGAAACCGAAAAAAAAGAAGCCCAAATCAAAGACTTATCCCAGCAAAAACAAATCTCCGACCTCGAATCTACTCGTAAAACTACGCTCATTTACAGCATTCTCGGTGCAATTTTAGCACTCGGAGCAATCACTTATTTTTCATTCACAAGATTTAAGACAAAAAAAGAAAACGAACTTCTTCAAACAAAACTCGAAGAAGCTGAAAAACGAATCATCATCGAGCAAAAGGCCACCGAGAGCGAACTGAAAGCTCTGAAAAGCCAAATGAATCCGCACTTTATGTTCAATGCTCTCAATAGCATTCAAGAGCAATTTATGTTTGGCGATAAAAAACTTGCCAACGAGCAAATGGGAAATTTCACGTATCTTACTCGCCAAATTCTGACCATTTCTGGTAAAAAAAGAATTAGCCTATCGACCGAAGTAGAAGTACTAACTAAATACCTCGAACTCGAAAAAATGCGTTTTACCGAAGATTTTGAGTACAATATTACTTTGAGTGATACCATCGATGAAGACTATCATCAAATTCCGCCGATGCTGATTCAGCCTTTCGTTGAAAACTCCATCAAGCACGGACTACTCCATAAAATAGGCAATAAAAAACTGAGTATTGTGTTTGATTTGAGTGAAAACGAAGAAAATCTCATTTGTATCGTTGAAGATAATGGAATCGGACGAGAGAAGTCGGCCGAAATCAAAAGTAAACGTATTCAGCAGCACGAGTCTTTCTCGACCTCCGCCACCGAAGAGCGTCTCCGATTGCTGAATAACGGATTGTTAGAGAAAAATTACATCATTTATGAAGATTTACAAGACCAAAACCAGCAAGCAGCAGGTACACGTGTAACCATCACGATTCCGCTTTGATTTTTTAATAATACGGATTTCAAGTATTACCAAAAGCCAAATAATAACATAACGAAAGCCACAGTTTTTCACTCTTTTTTCATTCGTTGTGGCGTTAGATTTTGCCAATTAGGTTGTAGAAGAGTAATATTGTAAACCAGTACCATCGTTCATTTACCCATCAAGTACCTAACCCTTGCGTTTGAAAATATGCTTAAAATAAAAATCTCACTACTACTCTTGTTATTTGTAGGATTGCGGTTATCTGCTCAAAACTTATTCAACAATAACATTTATGATACGCTTTCGATTGACAAGTTAGGTACAAAAATCGAATTGGAGAATAATACAGACTCGGCCGAAAAGTGGAATCGCTATATTATTAAAACCGCTAAACAAAGAATGACTATTGGGCAATTGCCCGAAGCAATAAAGACCTATTACCAAAATGCCTACCT
>NZ_JBMLRC010000424.1:38380-44340 GCF_049241225.1 Emticicia sp. | reverse complement strand
CGGGCGACGCTCGGTTGCATCCTGTTCGCATTGAATCATCGTCATAAAAAATATTACAGCGAACAGGATGTTCGCTCCACAAAAAAAAACTTTTAAAAAGCACTGACATAGGGTTGTCAGTGGGGCATAGTTTCTTTGTGTCATTAACCAAAACAACACAAAATTATGTCAATGATTACAGCGTTCCTCAAAGAATTAGAACAAGAATCCCTCGTCACTCGCAAGATGTTATCACTCATTCCCGATGATAAATTCGACTGGCAGCCACACCCAAGAAGCATGAGTTTTCGCCAATTGGGAACGCACATTGCCGAATTACCAACATGGATAACTTTGGGACTCTCAACCGATGAATTAGATTTTGTAAAAACGCCCTATCAACCAAAACAAATCAATAATACGGCCGAATTAGTGGCGTATTTTGAAGAAACATTGGCCGATGGACGCACGCAACTTATTCCAGAAAATGAAGAAAAATTAGCAGAATCGTGGAAATTACGTGCAGGTGACCAAATCTACATGGATGTAAGCAAGGCCGAAGCTATACGTAATGCTTTGAGCCAAACGATTCATCACAGAGCTCAATTAGGTGTTTTCTTGCGTCTCATGGATATTCCGATACCTGGTTCTTATGGGCCAAGTGCCGACGAGACAAATTTCTAAACGAGGGGTTTTCTAAAGACTTTAAGCCAATGAAAATTCATGAAAAGCATATAGCCTACACAAAATTATGAAAAATGCTTTTTAGGGTAAACGCAATCCACATAACTGAAGAGAGGTCAAAACTTGACCTCTTTTTATTTTTTTGTGCTATCCATTGTTGCTACATTAGCTGTTGCAATTGAATCTTTTTCAAAATAAGCCTTTTTGTCGGCATCGGTGGCTTGTTCGGGCGTGCCAAAAGTAATAAAACCAGCAAAATAAGCTATCGCCATAAGGCCTATTAGTAGGCCAAATCCCCAACCCAAAAGACGTTTGTAGTCAAGTTTGGTTTCTTCTTTTATCTCAGTTTTGTTTTCTAATGCTTTTTTTTGATTAATGTTCATGACAGTAAGGATTTAGTTATACAGTTATTCAGAAAAAATAATACCACAGATTTTCTTATGAATAATGCAACAAATGGAGGAAATTTGGGGATAAACATCAGCATTTGATGATTATTCCACAGAGAAAAACTTAAAAGTGAGCATAAAATGACTGAAATTGAGATTTTAGAAAGAAACCTGAATAAGTTTTCGGGAATGAGTAGCGAGGCTTTTCAGCTTTCGGCAAAGTATTGGCAAGTGAAAACCTACAAAAAAGGTGATTTTTATAATGATTTTCAACAAGTTTGTAAGCATTTAGGGGTTGTTTTAGAGGGTGTTTTTCGTACTTATTACCTCGACGAAAAATCAGCCGACGAAAAAAATATTTTCTTCTACACCGATAATCAACTGGTGGTTTCTTATGCCAGTTTTATCAATCAAGTGCCTTGTCATTTTTATACGCAATCAATGGTTACATCTAAAGTTATTTATATTCACTTCGATAACCTGATGTCGCTTTATCGGCAGTCGCACGAGTGGGAGCGATTGGGTAGATTGATTGCCGAACAAGCATCTAACGTAGCCCTTAATCGCACCGAAAGTTTGCTTTTTCAAACCCCCGAGCAACGGTATTTAGATTTGATTTCGCACCACCCCGATATTATGAATACTATTCCGCTGTATCATATTTCGTCGTATCTCGGCATTCAAGGTCCATCGCTGAGCCGAATCAGAAAAAGACTTTCTGAAAGGAAATAACGGAACTGTAAAGATATTGTCGCAAACAAAAATGGGACGCTGATGACGCTGATAAATAAATTTAACGCTGATTTTCGCAGATAATCTGTGCAAATCAGCGTTGGAACATCTGCGTTATCAGCACAGTCCGCCGTTGTGGTTCTAAAAATTTGTGACAGTATCTTTATAATTCCGATAAATAATTTAATTTTTTACGATTTTAACTTGGGTTAAAGTTTTTGTTGTGTCTGATGCTGACCTTTGTATCATCAAATTCAAAATAACAATTTAAACAATAAAGACAATGAAATTTACAAGACAAGCATCGGCCAATTGGAAAGGTACAGGAATGGAAGGCGTAGGAACAGTTTCTACTCAAAGTACAACACTCGATAAAGCTCAATTATCATTCAAAACTCGCTTTGCGGATGGCGTAGGTACAAACCCAGAAGAACTTATCGGAGCAGCTCACGCAGGTTGTTTTTCGATGAAATTTAGTTTCGTTTTGAACGAATTAGGTTTCACGGCCGATAATATCGACACCAATGCAAAAGTTGTATTTGAAGATGGAAAAATCACGCATATTCATTTAGAAATGTCGGCTTCGATTCCAAACATTTCGGAAGAACAATTCCAAGAAGCAGCATTAAACGCAAAAGCAAACTGTCCGATTTCGCAGTTATTCAATGCCGAAATCACGCTTACTGCAACTTTGGCTTAAACCATTATCAAAACACATATAAATTTACTGAACACAGGACGCAATTCCTGTGTTCTTTTTTATTGCTGACTATAAATACCGCAACCAAGTTTTTTCGGGGTGTTGGCTTTTATAATTGCTATACCATTTACAAAGCGGATACATAATCAGAATAACGGCAAACCAAGCCAAATAAACTTGTGGAAGTGTAATTCCATCATCGTTTTTGGGGCGGCCGAGTGTTTGTTCATGAAATACAAAATCGCTCCACTGATAGCCCTTCGCTAAAAATGTGATGATTAAAAATGTCCGAATTACGTACCAGTGAATGAGGTAATAAAACAACGGTACACTGCCATAGACTTTAAAAAACTTCAATTTTCCTTCGCCATATATTTCCGCCAACCATAGCATTAAAAAAGAAATCCCCAGCATGCAAAGCGTAAAATCGAGCGATGGAGCGTTTTTAGAAACATTTATGAATGATAAAAACGTAAAAAAAGGCTTTGTTTGAATACTCCATGGCACGGGGTCGCCGTAGATATTTATAAAGCGTAAAATCACAAACGCAATTAAAAATCCGCCCGCCATTTTCATAAAAAATCTGATTCTGTTTGGTTTTTCGACTAAAAAATATTCTCCTAAACCATAGCCAATCAGCATGATTGACCACCACGGCAGTATCGGGTAAGCCAAAATCAACAATCTTTCGCCAAGCGGAAGAACGGTAAGTACAAATAGCGGACTTAAAGCGTTTCTAAGACCAGATTCGGGTACTAAAGCCAACAGTCCATAGAAAATCATAATAAAACTACCAATGCCGAGAGCAATTTTGTGCGATTTACCAACCAATAACGATAGCAGTAGAAAACCTACTCCAATGGCGGCAATAACCTGAAAAAGTAAAGTATGAAAACCAATATCTGACCAAATTCCGAAGGAAATAATACTAAACTCCAAGAATATTAGCCAAATTCCACGAGTTAGTAAAAACTTACGGCTTTCGCTGATATTATTCTGGCGTTTAGCCGAAATATAAGCGGATACGCCCGATAAAAACACAAAAGTAGGGGCACACAAGTGCGTAATCCAACGAGTGAAGAATAGGGCAGGGTAGGTGTTTGATAAATCAGTTGGGTTTTGTGTGAGAGCATTTTGTAATAAAAAATCTCGTGTATGGTCGAGAGCCATGATAACCATAACGATGCCACGAACGACATCAATCGAAGTAATTCTTTTCATAATTTGTAAGGAAGGTTTTTGTGTTTCCAAATATAAGTAAATCAGCTGTTTTTTTTGATGGAAATCGGCCATTTTAAGAAAAAATGAAAC
Organism: Emticicia sp.; assembly: GCF_049241225.1. Taxonomy (NCBI): domain Bacteria; kingdom Pseudomonadati; phylum Bacteroidota; class Cytophagia; order Cytophagales; family Leadbetterellaceae; genus Emticicia; species Emticicia sp. Next base: position 40,545 of record NZ_JBMLRC010000424.1, on the reverse strand, counting down.
TATTTCTTTTAAAAGAACGAACGTTCATTTATTTTTGTGGCCAATATGAGAATCAGAGACGAACATAAAGAACAGATTGTAAAGCAAAAAGCCCTTGAATTGCTTGTGAGTCAAGGTTTTGAAGGGTTTAGTATGCAAAAATTGGCACGAGCCGCCAATGTGTCGCCAGCCACACTTTACATTTATTACAAGGATAAAGAAGATTTGATTGTAAGTATCGGGCGTGAGATTGCCCAGAAACATAACGAAGCAATTTTTAAAAATTTCGACCCGTATGCTCCGTTTGCCGATGGCTTGAAAATTCAATGGCAAAATAGGGCGGAATTTATGATGAGCCACAAACTCGAAATGGATTTTTTTGAGCAGATAAAAAACTCTTCGTTTAGAGAAGCCGTTACCGAAAACATTGTGGCTGAATTTAGAGAGAAAATGCGAGTTTTTATGCAAAATGCCATTCAACGTGGCGAAATAAAAGCCTTGCCGATTGAGGTTTCGTGGTCGATTTTGTATGCTCCTCTTTATAATCTGATTCGTTTTCATCAAGAAGGAAAAAGTATCACTGGCGACCCTTTTGTGCTGACTGATGAGGTTTTGTGGCAAACATTTGATTTGGTACTGAAAGGAATAAAAAACTAAAAACGTAATAAAATTTATTGATATATGAAGAGTAACTCGACCAACGAAAAATTTAGCCCATACCAGATTTTTATTATTGCCATTCTCACGATTTTACAGTTTACGCTGATTTTAGATTTCATGGTTTTGTCGCCTTTAGGTGCGATTTTGATGAAAGAATTGAGCCTTCAACCAAAACAATTTGGACTCGTAGTTTCGGCTTATGCTTTTAGTGCGGGTGCATCGGGGCTTTTGGCGGCTGGCTTTGCCGATAGATTCGACCGTAAAAAACTACTACTTTTCTTTTATGTAGGTTTTATTTTCGGCACAACGCTTTGTGCGATAGCCGATAGCTATGAGTTTTTGTTGATAGCTCGAATCGTGACAGGGATTTTTGGTGGTGTAATTGGCTCAATCAGTTTTGCAATTATCTCCGATTTATTCAAACTCGAACTCCGTGGGCGTGTGATGGGCTTTGTGCAAATGGCGTTTTCGGCAAGCCAGATTTTGGGTTTACCGATTGGTTTATATTTGGCCAACGCCTTTGGTTGGCATTCGCCGTTTTGGATGATTGTGGGTTTTTCGATAATCGTTGGCATTGCGATTGTGGTGTATATGCAGCCAATTACCGAACATTTGAAGGTTCAAAACGACCGAAATCCGTTTGAGCATTTATGGAAAACCCTTTCTAAATCCGATTATTTAAGAGCATTTTTAGCGACAATTTTATTGGCTACGGGCGGTTTTATGCTCATGCCTTTTGGTAGTGCGTTTAGTATCAACAACTTAAAAATTGACATCAAAGATTTACCGATGTTGTATTTGGTGACAGGCATATTTACGATTACGTTTGGCCCGCTTTCGGGCAAATTGAGCGATAAACTGGGCAAATACAAGGTGTTTTTTGTTGGCTCAATTATCACAGTAATCATGGTTTTGATTTATACCAATTTAGGCCCAACGCCACTTTGGTTGGTTGTTATTGTGAATGTGCTAATGTTTGCGGGTATTACGGCTCGAATGATTTCGGCTTCTTCGCTCATGACGGCTGTGCCGCAAATGCAAGACCGTGGTGCGTTTATGAGTATCAATTCGTCGATTCAGCAGATTTCGGGTGGAGCTGCTGCCGCTTTGGCTGGCGTAATTGTTTCAGAAGGAAGCGATGGAACGATGCAAAATTACCCACTTTTGGGAATGGTGGTAGTGGCTTCGATGCTTATTACTATTGGAATGATGTATATTTTGAATCGACAAATTCAGAAAAAAACAATTAAATAAATCTCAGATTGACTGACATAGGGTTGTCAGTGGCTGGTATTTATTTTGCTTATCCTTCCAAATTCAAACCTAAGAATAGTCATGATTTGGGTATTTAGAACTACGATAAAAAATAAAATACAAGTACGAAAAGTAGCTCCATTACTTAACGAACTTGTTTTGCCGCACGGAAAATGGAATTTTGATTTAGAAGATTGTGATAAAATCTTGCGAATCGAAAACCGAAAATTGGAGATTTGCGAAAGCTACATTGTGGAGCAATTAAGTGCTTC
>NZ_JBMLRC010000424.1:16909-38280 GCF_049241225.1 Emticicia sp. | reverse complement strand
AGACGAAAGTTATTTATTCATATACTTCTTGCCGTTAGAATATTTCATATCAACACCAGATTTGAATTTGGTATTATCGAAATTGGCATCATTACGGAATTCGGCGTATTTGAAATCGGCTTGATTGCTGAAAGCTGTGCTTTTGAAAGTTACACGCTCACTGAAATCTGCATACTTGAAGTCAGCGTAATTTTTGAATCTTACATCAAAAAAATCAGCATCTTGTTTGAAAGAAGTGTATTTGAAATTGGCGTAATCATCGAAATCTGACTTTGCAAAAATTACTTCTTGCTTAAAATCTGCATATTTGAAATTGGCATCTTTCGAGAATTTCGCTCCACCAAACGAGGTTCTTTCAGCAAAATCAGAATATTTAAATTCAGTTTTTCCTGCAAAAGAACAGTTTTCAAAAACCACCGCTTTTTCAAAATCTGTTGAATAGGTTGTTCCATCGCCAATATTCCAGTTGATATTCCCATTGCCAATTTTACGACTTTTTTCTTCTTCTAAGTTTTTATAAGCAATCACATCGCCTTTAAACGTACAGTTTTTGAACGAAATTGGCACTTCTACGTAACTTTTGTATTCTTCGTAATTGCCTTTGTTTTTGATGCGTTTTTTGTTTGAAAGTTCGGTTAAATCCAAATCTCCAACAATTGTAGCATCTTGATAATCAACAGCTTGTCCTTTGTCGATGGCTTCAAAAATAGTTTTTGCTGAAACCTCTTTTTGAGCTGAAGCCGTCGTGCCGACGAAAGCAAAAAGCATTAAAATAAGTATCTTTTTCATAAAATAATTTTGATTGATAGCATGATTGAATGATAGAATATCAATACACAAATTTATTCGTTGATATAAACACCGCCAGAGTTTGCGTCCATTCTTACGGCAATTCCGCCACCGTTGAGCGAGCCTTTCACTCGGTCTTTTTCAACAGTTCCGCTAAATTTAGATAATGTTGGTACTTTTACTCTTTGTCCATCAAGGTCTAAATCCATGCCTTTATCCATTGGCATTCTTACGTGAATACTTCCTGCACTGGTCGAAAGCGAAAGGTATTTGCCAAGCGATTTAATATCGGCACTAATGCCACCGCCCGAAGTTGAGGCTTTTACGCTGGCTGTAATATCTTCTAATTTGATTGAACCACCCGAAGTCGAAGTTACGAAATCACCACTGATTTCCTCGGCTCTGATTCCACCACCACTTGTTGTTGCTTTGATTATACCGTCGAGTTTTTTGAGTGTTAAACCTCCACCCGAAGTACTTAGTCTGATGTCGCCTTTGCAGCCCTCAGCATCAATTCCGCCACCACTGGTTGCTACATCAATATTATCACGGCAACCGCTGATATTGATTCCACCGCCCGAAGTGCGACCTTTTACATTTCCGCCTAAGTTTTGGAGTTTCAAGCCACCACCGCTGGTTGTAAAACCTAAATTTCCTGTAAGATTTTTGAGAGAGATTCCGCCACCACTGGTTACTAAATCGGTAGAGATTTTTTCGGGAGTGTAGATTTTGAAAGAAATACTGAGACCATTTTTCCAGTTGTTCCAGCCGCCTTCGCTTTTGCGTTTGGCTACACACGAAATGGTTTCACCTTCTTTTTTTACGCTTAATTCGTATTCTTTCAAGCGGTCTTCGATTTCTTCTTTGCTGAGGTTACTTCCGCCGTTGTTTCCTCTTACATAAACCTCTACACGAGCTTCGTCGCCCGCACCGCCAGTTACCGAAATTCCGCCACCCGAAGTGCGTACATTAAGGTTTTTTACTTCTGATGATTTGTAGGTTTTTACGAAGTAAGGCGTTTCTTTATCTTGTGCCAAAGAAACAGTTGAAATGGATAATCCTAAAATAAATAATGAGAGTAGCTTTTTCATAAATTGCGTAATGTTAAGATTTCATAATTATTGTTGTCTGAACATAAGATGCAAAACATGAAACGAGCGTTGCAGAAAATAGGAATTATTTTCAAAATAAATCCATTGGGTCTTCGACGACTCTTAGATTTTCGTTGAAAGTATCAATAAAATTCATGTCTGTTTGACTGATTTCGAAGTCGAAAACATCAAAATTCTCTTTGATTCGCTGCAAATTGGCCGATTTTGGAATACTTGAAACGCCGTGCTGTAAAGCCCAACGCAAAATAATTTGGGCGGGAGTTTTATTGTATTTTTGAGCAAGACCTTGAAGTTTTGGGTCATTCATACGCATCCCACGCACGAGTGGGGTATAGGCTTGCAGTTGAATTTTCTTTTGTTTGCAAACTTCCGCCAAATCTTTCAAATATAAATACGGACTAAACTCAACTTGATTAACGGCAGGAATAATATTGGCGTAAGATTCGAGTTCGGTTAAAAAAGGCACGAGATAATTTGCCACGCCGATTGCCTTAACTCGTCCTTCGGTATAAAGTTTTTCGAGAGCCAGCCAAGTGTCTTTTCTGGTTGCTTTGATTGGCCAATGTATCAAATAAAGGTCAATGTAGTCGATGTTGAGTTTTTTTTGACTTTCATCAAAAGCCCGCAGTGTTTTATCAAAACCTTGGTCGCCGTTGTTTACTTTGGTTGTTACGAAAAGTTCTGCCCGATTAATACCACTTTCACGCACTGCAAGGCCGATTTCGGTTTCGTTTTTATACATTTCGGCAGTATCAATGAGCCGATAGCCAGTTTCTAAAGCCCATAAAACTGCCTGTTCGGCTTCACGGTTATACATATCATAAACGCCCAAGCCGAGCAGTGGCATTTGATGGCCGTTGTTGAGAGTAGTATAGAGTTGGTTTGACATTAGGGTGTTTGTTTTACCAAAAATACGATAATTTTTGAGGAAATATTGTTAGTGATAACGCAAGTTTTAACCAACAAAATTCGACGTAAAATTAGAACGCAGATGACGCTGATTTTACAGATTTACACTGATTTTTAAATAAAATTCTGCTTTTATCAGTGAAAAATACTCGAATCTGCTTTATCTGTGTTAACCTTTTAGAGGTTACAACTTGAATTAGTAATATTGAGTTGAAAATCCTGAAAGGATGATATTATTATAGAGAAAAGGTAAACAATTGAGTGTTTTGAAACCCCGAAGGAGTGATATTCTATCCGGTATAATATCACTCCTTCAGAGTTTTGATTACTTGCTAACCATGTAATTCTTGAATTAGTGATAATGAGTTGAAAATCCTGAAAGGATGATATTGTTATAGAAAAAAAGCAAATTTGAGTGTTTTGAAACTCCGAAGGAGTGGCATTATACCGCATATAATATCACTCCTTCGGAGTTTTGATTGCTTGCTAACCATGTAATTCTATAATCTTTTCACCCCCTTCGGGGTTTCATGATTAACAATATAATTTTTCATTTTTTTTCTCGAATTACCATTTTTCTAAACCCAAAAGTTTTTTTCCTAAATCATTTAACTCTGCAGTATCGTATTTAGTTTTTTCCCAATTACGAGGGTCGCCTGGGAAAGCGTAGCCTTCGGGGGCGATGCGATTTTTCCAAGAATTTACTCGCCAGTCACGCAAGTCGTCATTGTCTTCTTCGGCTGGCATCATCGAGATATATTGAGCGATTCTGACTTTATCCGTCGAATTATTCGGACGTATGCCGTGTGGCTGGCTACTATTGAAAATCAATAAATCACCTGCTTCGAGTTTAACTTTTACGAGATGTTCTTCAAAACCAGTTATATCGGGTTTGAAACGATTGCGGTCTTCGGGCTGGGTTAATTTCCAAGTATCATAAGTACGAAATAACTCTGGAATACACTGAAAACCGCCCATGTTTTCATCGGTTTGGTCGGCCAAAGCCAATACTCCTTGTACATTTTGTGGTTTGGTCTCAGGGTCATAGTCCCAGTGGATAAATCCTTTGTATTCAAACCCAGGGCGTAGTGGAAAGTTGAGATTTGCACGGTCAATGGTTACCCAAAGTTTTTCAGTTCCCCAGATGTCAGCAAAAGCATCATAAACTCGTTGCATTTGGCGGTTATTCCAAAGGTGTTGGTTATTATATACTTCAACCATTCCTGTGCCAGTTAGTTCCTTCATCTGCATTTCGGCACGTGGGGCTGTGTACCAAGTGCTTGGGTCGTTGGGGTCTTTTTCTTCAAATTCCCAAATAAATTCAGCCGTGCGAAGAGCTTGCTCTCTCGGCACCGCATTCTTGATAATTACGTAGCCGTTTTCTATCCAAAACTTCCAGTCGTCTTCGCTTAGTACACGCAACGGACCACCTTCGGCTATGCTTGTGCGGAGTCTGATTTGGCTACTTGTAGCGGTCGAAGGATTTCCTGGCTTATCAGTATGGTTTTTATTGGGCATCATGGTTGGTGCTGCCATTGTTGGTATCATTTGCATAGTCTATATTTATTTAATGATATTTAAGATTGAAATAGTTATACAAATTTAGAGACTAAAATATTGCAATACTTAACCAATAATTGCCATTTTTTGAACAATATTGATTTTATGTGGATAATTATGTGGATGATATATGAAAAATGTGCAAATTTGATAGAAGTAGGTTTTTGAAATACGGCAAAAATGAAAATTGTATTAGAAGAGTTTACGATTGACTCCGAAAGTTCGTTTCGGGTTTTTAGGCCACGATTGAGTCAGGTTTTTTATTGGCATTTTCACCCCGAGTTTGAGTTGGTTTTTATCGAAGGAACTGATGGTACTCGGCACGTTGGCGAACATATTTCTCGATTCGTGGACAGCGATTTGGTCTTTATTGGTTCAAATATTCCGCATCTCAATTTTGATTATCTGGTAAAGACCGATTACGAAAAAGTAGTACTGCAAGTGCGGCAAGATTTCCTGCAAAACGCTATGCTCGAAACTCCCGAATTGGCGGCTATTCAGCAACTTTTTCAACGCTCTCAGTATGGAATTGCTTTTGGTGAAAAAACAAAGAAAATGATTGGCGAACGAATGAAACTGCTCGACGGACTAAGTTATTTCGGACAGTTTTTGGAGATTTTGAGTATTTTTCAGCTTTTGGCAACTACTCAAGATTATGTGTTGCTGCACGAGCAACCTGTTGAAAATCAATACAATAAAAAAGACCAAGAACGTATCAAACGCTTGTATCAGTTTATTGATGAAAATTATCAGCGAAAAATAGATTTGCAAGAAGTAGCCGATATGAGTAATTTGAGCGAAGCGGCTTTTTGTAGGTATTTTAAGAAAATGACGAAAGTAACGTTCACTGAATTTCTGAATCATTACCGAGTCAATCAAGCCAAAAATTCGCTTTTACTCGATAAAAATGTAACCGAAACTTGCTTTGATTGTGGTTTTGAAAGTATGTCGTATTTCAATCGCACTTTCAAAAAACTGACAGGAGAAAATCCTTTGGCGTTTAAGAAACGGTATTTTATGAAGTAGATTTTCGGGAAAGTGATTCATTGCCGTTTGCTTTAGCTGACGGATTACAAAAAATATAACAAATTTGACTTTAGTCAAAATAAATAGTTAGACTAAAGTCAAATTTGATTGCACATCAGTATTCGTCAGTTAAAACTGACGGCAATGAAATAAAATTTGCGATGAGCTATGTTCATTTATTTCCCCAAAACAATCCAACGATTGAGCGTATTATAAGGCATTTCAATGATAATTTTATAAAACTGCGAAGGTATTTTACTGACATCGATTGTAGCTTTTTCGGCATCAACGGCTACTTGTTTGAGTAATTGGTAAGTATCTTTTCCGCCAGTTTCAAAGTTATTGGTGGTAGCCAGCCAAATCTTTGCTTTACCTTTTTTGTCGATGGCTTTCCAAGTTAGGTCAATACTACCATCTTTTAATTTGGCTTCGGGCGAAATGGCGGAAATTTTGCCAGTTAATGGTATTCCATCAATTTCAAAACGCTGCTCACGAGGGAAAGAAATCTGCATAAATGATGCAATTGAAGGCATAATATCAACAATAGCAGGTTGACTTTGCTTGAAATATTGATTCAGATTTTTGGCGTTGGTTACAATCCAAGTGGCACGCTCACGGTCAGATTGACCACCGTGATTTCTACCCGTTTTGGCATCTCGTCCGTGGTCGGTTGTAATGTAAATTACCCAATCTTCTTTAAAATTTGCTTGGCGATATTTGATAGCCTGCCAGATTTTTCCCACTTGTTTATCCATCGTTTCGATAGCCGCATAAAACTCTGGACTATCGCCGTGTTTGTGTCCCATATCGTCCGTAAATTCTAAATATACCCAACTCAAATCGGGGGCATCAGTTCTGATAGATTTCTCGGCAGCGGCAGTCACTTCTTCGTCAATCAGATTGATGTATTTGCTTTGCTTATCGTGCGGATAGCGAGCGGTATCGAGTTCTAAGCCATCGAAATGAAAATCGGTTGTAAGCTTGCCAGTTTGTGGTAAATTATCGCCTACGAGTTTGGTTCTGTTATCAAGCCAAGTCGAAAATACGGCAGTTTTCTTTTCGGGGAATTGTTGTTTGAAGAACCGAAAGATTGTCCAATAATTATAATTCGGTGCTTTGATGTCGTTGTCCCAAACGTTGTGCTTGTTTACCCAAGTGCCAGTAAGCAAACTATTGTAACCAACTGCCGAAATCGTAGGTGTTTGTGAATAACTTTTGCGTTCGCCACCCACATACGCACGGGCGTAGCCACCCACTTGGGCGATTGAATCAAGGTGTGGTTTTTTGAGTTTTTCAATCACATCGGCAGGAATGCCATCGACAATGATAAAAACTGCTTTTTTCTTGGTTTGGGCTGAAAGATTTAGAGCGACGAGCGTACAAATGAAAAGAAATACCTTTTTCATGCAGAAGGTTTATGGATGTTGATACCACAAATATAGGTACGCACTTTTGATTTTAAGATGAAGGATTTGTTAAATTAGATAAAAACAAAAGTGCCAGTATTCTGAACACTGGCACTTTTTAAAAGGCTTATTTATGCTATTCATCCAAAATACTTTCTTCCATCGTGGTGGAGTTTCCGCCGTGCATGATTTCAATCAGTTGTTTGATGTTATAGACCGAACGGTTGTACTTATTGCTGAGCAGAATTATCACAAAATCTTCACGAGGGTCGAAAAACATAATGGTGTTGTAGCCTTTCCACCAACCCGTATGATACACATAGTCGGTTTGTTGTTTGGCATTTACCCAAAGTCTGAAACCGTAGCCGTAATTACGTAAGCCTGGAAATTCAAAGCTACGAGGCATAATCATTTCACGGAAAGATTCTTTGCTGATAATAGCATTGGTTTTTAGAGCTTCATACCATTTCAGTAAATCACCCAAAGTAGAATAAACACCTTTATCGCCCGAAATATCATCGTAATAATCTTTCGGTAATTTACGCCCAAACTGATACCCAACCGTGCGATTGATATTGATAGAATCGTTTTTGGTAGTTACGATAAACGAATCTTTCATGCCAATCGGGCGGAAGATGTTTTCTCGCATATATGTATCAAAATCTTTCCCCGTAACTTTCTCAACCAAAGCAGCTAAGATGGCAAAATTGGTATTATTATAACCAAAATAATGGTCGGGTTGATTAAACATTTTTGGTGTTGGCTGCACGGTTGCAAACCATTCCATAATTTGCTGATTAGTAGGGTAAATCTTTGATTCACGAACAGTTTTATCAAAAGTATATTGATAAAATGGCAAACCTGAGCGGTGGCAAAGCAAACTACGAATCGTGATGCCATCGTACGGAAAATTTGGGTAATAATCTTTTACTGTATAATCAAGGCCGAGTTTACCTTGTTCGGCCAATTTCATGACCGCAACTGCCGTAAATGTCTTAGAGAGCGAAGCGAGCTGAAACTTCGATTGTAGGTTATTTTTAACTGAGTCATTAGCAAAACCAAAAGCATTTTGATACACAATTACACCTTTTTGGGCAATAAGCACATTTCCATTAAAACCCTGAGTTAATTTTTGCTGAATAACTTGTTCAATCAAAGCCGCTTTTTTATCAGCATTAATTTCTTTTCTGATACGGGCTTCTTCTTTTTTTAAAGCAGCACTATCCACTTTTTTCTCGCTCTTACTTGAGCCAACATTCTGACACGAAAAAACACTTGTAGCGAGCAAACAAACAACAATATAGTAATAACTACTGAAAGGAGAGCTTTTAGTCAATTTCATAATAATATCTCACAAATCCGAATCAAACAAACGAAGTAAAAAGGCTATAAATTAAGTAGGACAGAAATTAAAATCTGTCGAATCGTGATGAAAATAATAGGTGATGTTTCAGAAAAGTAGTGTAGAAAAATTGTGCATGGAAACTTAGTTTCCACGCACATATTGCAAAATGATAATCAAAAACGTAGTAAAAATAACACTGCAAATGATTTTCAGAACCGTAATCAAGAAAAACTGAAAACCGCCTGCTTCTACAAAAAACAACATTGAGTGGTGAATGATTGTAAGTATAGCCACGTATCTTACAAAACGTTCGCCGCCCATATCTTTCAACGAAATCGTGATTTCATTTTCGACCCCTTTCGTAGGAAATAAAAACTTGATGATATAACCTCTCAAATACCCAATCATTACACTGGCAGAGGCGTGAACACCTGCGGTATTGTAGAAAATATCGACCAACAAACCTATCAGAAAACTTATCAAAATCACCCAAATTGGGTCAACTTCGTCAGGTAAGAGTAAAATACACGCAATATAAACAAAGCAAAACGCCACATCGAAGAATACAAAGTTGCGGAGAACCACAATTTGTAATACTAAATAAATGACGAATGTAAGGACTAATTTTATGACCGTTTGAGAATTCATTTCTTTTCTTCGGTGGTTGATTGCTCTAATAAATCTTGTTCTTTTTTCAGCTTATTGTTTACTATGTAAACATAAGATAAATTGCGGAAGTCAGTTGCCAACTCTACTTCAATATCAAAAAACGCTTGGTCTTGTTTGGCACTTAGCTTACGAATTCTACCAATCATTGTTCCCGACGGATAAATTACGTTTTGCTCAGAAGTAACCACCGAGTCGCCTTGTTTGATTGGCTTAAAGCGGTCAATCGTATTCAAGTTAATGATTTTCGGATTCAGACCACCCCACTCGGCAATACCCAAGGCTTTATCGTTTTTAGTACGAAGCGTCAAGCTTTTGATTTCCGACGAAACTTTCGACTCTGAGTGTAGAATCGAATATACACGAGAGAAATGCTCAGAGCACTGCATCACCGTTCCAACAACTCCTTGCGGGCAAATGACGCCCATTCCAGGCTCAATGCCATCGAGCGTACCTTTATCAATCGTCAAGTAGTTTTTCGATAACCCAACTGTGTTATTGACAACTTTCGCCACTTTAAACTCAAAACGACGAGCAAAGGCCGAATCAACTTTATAGTAATCTCCTTCTCTTGGCTTAAACGATTGCATGGCCGATACTGCTTTTTTGAGTTGAGCATTTTCGGCAATCAATTGGTCGTTTACGTTACCAAGATTCATGTAGTTTTTTACATAATTCGAGCTTTCGAGTGTCTTGGCAGCGTAGAAGTTGGAAGTATTAAAAAACGAAACATCCCAGTAGTGATTGTTCTTCACGAGCAACCAAAAACTGACGAGTTCGAGAATAGCAAACAAAAGAAAATTTCGTATGCGAAATATAAGTCGGAAGAGTTGCGACATCTTTCTATGAGTTCTGAGTTCTTAGTTCTGAGTTCTGAGTTGTTAAACCTAAGTTGTAATTACAATTAAAGTGAAAGCAGTTGAATGGTTTATACATTCAACTGCTTTTTGTAATTTATACTTAGAAGCATCTGAGTGATAGATTTAATTACTCAGAACTCAGCACTCAGAATTCAGAATTAGTGAATTACTGAACTATAACTGCTCTGTATTTTTCGATATTTTTCAAAATCTCACCTGTTCCACGCACAACCGCACGGAGTGGGTCGTCAGCTACGTGAATCGGAAGTTTTGTTTTAATAGCCAAACGCTTATCTAAGCCATGAAGCAATGCTCCACCACCTGTCAAATAAATACCGTTTTCGTAAATGTCGGCCGAAAGTTCTGGTGGCGACATCTCCAATGCACGCATGATGGCTTCTTCGATTTTCGAGATAGATTTATCAAGGGCGTAAGCAATCTCGCTGTATGTTACCTTAATTTCTTTCGGAATACCAGTCATTAAGTCACGACCACGAATTTCGATGTCAGCAGGTGGATTATCCAAATCTGGTAAAGCCGCACCAACCTGAATCTTGATAAACTCGGCCGAACGCTCGCCAATAAGCAAGTTATGCTCACGACGCATATAATCAACAATATCTCTCGTAAATAAATCACCCGCAATACGTACCGAAGCCTCGCAAACGATACCCGAAAGAGCAATAACTGCAATCTCAGTTGTACCACCACCGATGTCAGCAATCATCGAGCCATTTGGCTGCTCAATGTCGATACCGATACCGATAGCCGCAGCGATTGGCTCGTGTACCATGTAAACTTCTTTCGCACCAGCGTGTTCGGCTGAATCTTTTACGGCACGTTTCTCAACCTCGGTGATACCTGATGGAATACAGATAACCATGCGGTGAGAAGGCGAGAAAAACCAACTACGCCCTGTCTCAATCATCTTAATCATACCACGAATCATTAATTCAGCGGCAGTAAAGTCGGCAATTACACCATCTTTGAGTGGACGAATAGTTTTTATATTTTCATTGGTTTTTTCATGCATTTGCATTGCTTTATGACCTATCGCCAACACTTTTCCAGTAATTTTGTCTAAAGCAATAATAGAAGGTTCATCTACAACGATTTGGTCTTTGTAGATAATGAGGGTATTTGCCGTACCCAAGTCAATCGCGATGTCACTCGTGAGGAAGTTAAACAGTCCAGCCATGTTGAGCTTTATGGGTTAATTTTTTTTAAATTGTCCGCAAATTTACAACTATTATTTACAAAATATTTCTAAAAAGTTGAAAAAGTATTGAAAAAGAGAAAAGTATCAACATCATTAGTTGGCTTTCATAGGCAATATGTGGATTTTTCAACAGAAAACTTGTATTTGAGCATATCTACTCACATTATCAGGTGTTTAGCACCAAAACCTTTGTTTGTTGATATAGTTCAAAAAATACTTTATATCGTTATATTGTAGAAAAATTGTCGGCCTTAAACCTAATAAATACTGAAACAAAAAAAACTGTTATCTTTGCCGCATAGCAAATTATCTAACCAAAGAACTGAAATATAAATGGGAGTTCGTTCGATACTCAGCAAACCCATAGCGGCCTATGTGGTTGCACAGCAAAGGAAATGGATGGCTCGCTCGGCAGAAGTACAGGCTGAGTGGCGACAAAAGTTGGTGGGCCAAGCGGCTCAAACGGTTTTCGGTCGTGACCATCATTTCAGTGATATTCACTCTTACGACGACTTCAAACAAGCTATTCCGATTCGTGACTACGAAGACTTGAAGCCTTACGTAAACCGTGTAGTTGAGGGCGAAGAAAATATTCTTTGGGCAGGTAAACCACTTTATTTTGCCAAAACTTCGGGTACAACTTCAGGCACAAAATATATTCCTATCTCGAAAGATTCGATTCATAATCATATCAATTCGGCACGCAATGCCTTACTCAATTATATAAACGAAACAGGGAAATCACAGTTTTTAGACCACAAACTTATTTTTTTATCGGGAAGCCCCGAAATGACCGAAAAAGCTGGTATCAAAACTGGACGACTTTCGGGCATTTCTACGCACCACGTACCTGCCTATTTGCAAGCCAATCGTCTGCCTTCTTACGAAACAAACTGTATTGAAGATTGGGAAACCAAGCTCGAAAAAATCATTGATGAAACCATCAATCAGCCGATGAGTTTGATTTCGGGCATTCCGCCGTGGGTGCAGATGTATTTTGATAGAATTCAAGCTCGCACGGGCAAAAAAATAAAGGATGTTTTTCCTACATTCGACTTGTTTGTTTACGGTGGCGTAAATTTCGAGCCGTACCGAGCAAAACTTTTTGAATCTATCGGAAAAAAGATTGATTCTGTCGAACTCTTTCCTGCCTCCGAAGGCTTTTTTGCTTATCAAGACCAGCAAAACAACGAAGGCATGTTACTATTGCTTGATACAGGTATTTTCTACGAATTTATCCCTGCCGAAGAGTTTTTCAATGAAAATCCAACTCGTTTGAGCATCGAACAAGTAGAAATGGGCAAAAACTACGCACTCATCATCAATAATAATGCTGGGCTTTGGGGCTATTCGATTGGTGATACTGTAAAGTTTGTTTCGCTCGACCCTTATCGTGTCATTGTTTCGGGAAGAATCAAGCATTATATCTCGGCTTTCGGCGAACACGTCATTGGCGAAGAAGTAGAAAAAGCCATGAAATATGCTTGTGAGCGTCAGCCAGAAGTTGAAATTGTCGAGTTTACCGTTGCTCCGATGGTTACGCCCAACGAAGGACTTCCTTACCACGAATGGCTCATTGAGTTTGCTGTTCCGCCCAAAAATATGGAGCAGTTCAACAATGATTTAGACCAGAAAATGACCCAACTAAATGTCTATTACGATGACCTAATCACGGGTAGCATTCTGCGGAAACTGGTTATTACACCCTTGCAAAAAAATGCCTTCATCGACTATATGCGTTCGCAAGGAAAACTTGGCGGACAAAATAAAGTTCCTCGTCTATCAAACGACCGTAAGATTGCAGATGCTCTTCAAAAGGTATAACAATTTGTGTATGTAGAGATAGGGCATGGTAGAGACAGGGCATGCCCTGTCTCTACGGATTATCGAACACCACAATCTTTAATACATCATATATCATACATCACACATAAAAATCCCCATCTATCAAAAACTAAGAAGATTTTCTGTATATACATATATTTTTGTAGTCAGAAAAAAAGAACTAAACTATAAGCCGTATTATGTTACAATTTTTGAAGTATGTTTTCGCTACTATTGTCGGGATTTTCCTGTTTACAATTTTGAGTTTTTTTGTGTTGATAGGAATTGGAAGTTTGATGTCGAGTTCGGAAACTAAAACCGAAGTTGCGTCTAACTCGGTTCTTAAACTTGATTTAAACCAAGTTATCAGAGAGAATGCAGCTGAAGAAGACCCTTTCACCGAAATTCTATCGGGTGGAAATAGCCCAGGTCAAGTGAGTTTACCACAAATCAAAGAAGCATTGGCAAATGCCAAAATCGACCCAAATATCAAAGGAATTTACCTCAAAGCCGAAAATCCAATGGCTGGAATGGCAACTTTGAAAGAGGTGAGAGAATATTTATTAGATTTTAAAAAATCGAAAAAGTTTATCTATTCTTATGGCGAAACCATGACCGAGGGCTCAATTTACCTTTGTTCGGTGGCCGATAAAAGTTATTTAACGCCAGCTGGTGGCTTGGATTTCAACGGTTTAAGTGCCAATTATTCGTTCATGAAAGGATTGTTCGAGAAAATCGGTGTAAAACCTGAAATTTTCAGAGTAGGAGACTACAAAAGTGCAGTTGAGCCATTCTTCTTGACAAAAATGAGTGATGCCAATCGTGAGCAAACACAATCGTTCATTTCGGATATGGCCAATAATTTCTACGGAGATATTGCGGCTTCTCGTAAAATTCCGATGGAAGAATTAAACAATATTCTGAATAACGCCTTGATTCAAGAACCAACCGATGCCGTAAAATATAAATTGATTACAAATACTGGTTATTGGGATGAATTCGAGACTGCTCTTCGCCATGAATTAGGTTTCAGTGCAGATAAAAAAATCGAATACATTGGATTAAATAAATATTTGAAAGCCGATAAATTGGTAGAAGAGGGCAGTAACTCAAATCGAATTGCGGTAATTGTGGGTGAAGGTGATATTCTTTCTGGCGAAAGTCAAGACGGAACAATTGGTTCGGAAACCATCGTAAAAGAATTACAAAAAGCTCGCAAGGATTCAAAAATCAAAGCTATTGTATTGCGTATCAATTCGGGTGGTGGAAGTGCCTTAGCTTCGGATGTAATGTGGAGAGAAGTTGAATTGACCAAGAAAGTAAAGCCAGTTATTGCATCAATGGGAGACTACGCCGCTTCGGGTGGCTATTATATGGCCATGGGTTGCGATACGATTGTGGCTCAACCAACAACCTTGACAGGTTCAATTGGTATTTTTGGTGTATTATTCAACGTAGAGAAACTCATGAACGAAAAACTCGGAGTTACGTTTGATGGTGTAAATTCACACAAATATGCCAACTTCCCATCGGCAACTCGTACAATGACCGATGCCGAGAAAAACATGATTCAGAACAGTGTAAATAAAGGCTACGAAAGCTTTACTGCTAAAGCTGCCAAAGGCCGCCACATGAGTGTTGAGAAATTGAAAACCCTCGCCAGCGGCCGTGTTTGGACAGGAAGCCAAGCAAAAGCCAATGGTTTGGTCGATGTTTTGGGTGGTGTAGATGATGCTATCAGAATTGCTGCTAAAAAAGCCAAATTAAAAGATGGAGATTATCGAGTAAAGTATTTGCCAATTCAGAAATCAAGCTTTGAATCAATTGTTGAAAAATTTGGCAACGACCAAGAAGATGCCAAACTAAAAGCATATTTAGGCGATTTTGCACCGTATGCTAAACAACTAAAAAATCTTCAAAGCATGGATAAAGTTCAGGCAAGAATGCCTTTTGAATTGGAGATAAAGTAATGCTGAAAATGCATTTAACTAAAGTCTAAATCAAACTTTATCACCAAAAGGAGAAAGAAATTAGTACCTTTGTACGAAATTCTTTCTCCTTTTTGACTTTCGTAGGACAAGTTTCTATCGGAGTTGCGTACAACCTTGTCACAGAGCGAGAACAAGAAATAAAAGGTGATACGTTAGCAATATGAAAAATACAAAATTAATAGAAGCAAAATTTGTCACGAGTGCGGCAGATTATCGTAAATGTCCGCCACCCGAAAAACCCGAGTATGCCTTTATTGGCCGCTCAAACGTAGGTAAATCGTCGTTGATAAATATGTTGGTAGGTAATAAAAACTTAGCAAAAACCTCTCAAACCCCTGGGAAAACACAATTAATCAATCATTTTGAAGTAAACAAAAAATGGTACATTGTCGATTTACCTGGCTACGGTTTTGCCAAAGCACCCAAAGGTGAGCGAGACAAATGGGGCGAAATGATTGGAAATTATTTGGTCAATCGTGAAAACCTCATGTGTGTTTTTGTTTTGATTGATATTCGCCACGAGCCACAAAGAGTTGATTTAGAGTTTCTTGACTTTTTGGGGGAAAAAGATGTGCCGTTTTATCTGATTTTTACGAAAGCTGATAAAGTTGGAAGTGTAACCGCCGAACAAAATGTTGAGTCTTTCAAGAAAACGATGCTTTTGAGTTGGACGAAAGTTCCGCAGTATTTTATCACTTCGTCGGAGCGACGAACTGGCCGTGAGGAATTATTGAAAGCAATCGAAGAGTTGAATCTGTCTTTTACGAAATAATTTGTACTTTTGCAGCGTTCATATATAGCATTTACGAATAAATCGAATGACGATTGACGAATAAGTAGTAGTGAGTCAGCTATTTACACTATCAAGAAAAACAATAAAGCTAAATAAAATATTCTGTTGACAGTCGTCTGTCGACCATAGACTAAATAAAAAACAATATATTTTTCAAATGGAATTATTAAGAGATATTGCCCACATTTCTGGAAAAAGTGGTTTGTATAGAATTTTGAAGCCAGGGCGTGGTGGCGTAATCGTTGAAACACTTGACGAGAAAAAACAAAAAGAAATGGTAAGTTCAAATGCCCGTGTATCGGTTTTGAAAGACATTTCGATTTATACAGAAGACCCAAACAAATCAACTCCACTTGGAGATATTTTCTTGAAAACTCGTGAACTTCACGGCGAAAAAGTAGAATTTGATTTCAAAACAGCATCAAACAGTCAAATCTTTGATTTATTTGCTACTGTTATGCCAGATTTTGACCGTGAGCGTGTTTACGCTTCCGACATCAAGAAAATCGTAAATTGGTATAATATTCTTTCGGCCACAATGCCTGAGCTTTTCGTTCCTGCGGCAGAGGAAACTAGTGCTGAAGAAGTTGCTGCCGAAGAAGCAAAAGCATAATTCTTGAAATTAAGATATAACAGAAAGCCCATCGGAAACGATGGGCTTTCTGTTTATAGAAAATTGTCATGCTGAAAGCATCTGTTATTGTGTACAAGTTCAACGTTAACGAATGCTTACAGCATGACAGAAATTTAATCATAAATGCTTCATACTTACTTCAACACAACCGTCTTCCCAGTTTTTGAAGACTTCACGGCCGCATCTAAGATTTCCATCGCCACCATATTGATTTTCAGCGACCCCAAATCATTTTCTGATTTTACTTTACCTCGTGCTACTGCTGCAAAATAAGTAAAAGCATCATTCATGGGCGTTTCGAGTGGTTTTACCGCTATTTTTTCTTCGGGTAAAGCATTTCTATCCCCTTTTCTGACGGTCATTTGAGCAGATTTATCGGCAAAAATATAACCTGTTTTGCCATAAACTTCAATATCTTTTCTATCAAAAGGCCAATTCCACGAGCCTTGAAAAATACCTTGTGCTTTTGGGTAAGTTACTACGATAGTTGCTTCATCATCCACATTTGGGTAGGTTTCGGGCTTGATGGTCTGTGTAATTGCTGTTACCGAAGTTGGCCTTTCACCTTTCATCAACCACGCCATAATATCGGCTCCGTAGCACCCAAAATCAATGATTGCACCACCGCCATTTTTCACGGGGTCGGTTAGCCAACTCAAAAACTCTTTGCTCACACCAATTTCTTTCGGCCCACGGTGTCCATCATGAATTACTACTTTTCTAATATCTCCGATAGCATTTTCTGCATGAATCATTTCGTAGGCTTGATGATTACTGGCATACCACGTAGTTTCGTAGTTTGTCAAGAGTTGAATATTGTGCTTTTTTGCTAAAGCTGCCATTTGTGTAGCATGAGAAAAATTCACAGCTAAAGGTTTTTCAACCATGACGTGAACGCCTTTCACGGCACATTTTTGCACAGTTTCGAGATGCTCGATGATGCTTCTGAAATCACAAACGGCTTCTGGTTTGGCTTTTTCGAGCATTTCGTCGAGGCTGGCGTACCAAAGGCTTTCGGGTAAATTATATTTTTTCAATAATCTCAGAGCCAATTCTTTATTTGGCTCAGCAAAACCAATGATTTCTATACCCGCACGATTGGGATTATTCAAAATCTGATAAACGTGGTCGTGTGTCATGCCTGCAACGCCCATTCTGACGGGTTTTTCTTGGGCAAATACAAATGTTAGGCTTAGGAATAAGCCCAAAAAGAGGAGTTTTTTCATGTTAGATAGAAGGTTGAATCAATCAAATTTAGACCAAAAGTATCATTAAGACTATTTTTTCAGAAAAGTTTTCATCAGAAAACCTATTTTTGCGTTATAGTTGCAAATAATTACAAAACTATCGACCATGGTCAATGGTCTATCGACTAAAATGTCAATAAAAATCCAAAATCTAAGCAAAGTTTATGGTACTCAGCGTGCCGTTGATGATATATCTTTTGAAGTTGCCAAAGGCGAAATTGTAGGTTTTCTTGGCCCCAATGGTGCAGGAAAATCAACAACAATGAAAATCTTGACGGGCTATTTGCCCGCCACCGATGGCTCGGCCGAAGTAAATGGTTTTAATGTGAAAACTTCGCCAATGCAGGTCAAAAGTAGTATTGGATATTTGCCAGAGCATAATCCTTTGTACTTGGATATGTATGTGCGTGAGTTTCTCGAATTTGCGGGTTCGCTCTATGGATTAAAAGGCAAAACACTTCAAATAAAAGTAGCCGAAACCATCGAAATGGTGGGTTTGGGCTTAGAAAAACACAAGAAAATCGGCCAGTTATCGAAAGGCTACCGCCAGCGTGTTGGGCTTGCCCAAGCTTTGATTCATAACCCCGATGTGCTGATTTTGGATGAGCCAACCACAGGTCTTGACCCCAATCAGTTGGTCGAAATCAGAGATTTAATAAAATCAGTTGGACGAAATAAAACTGTTATTTTTAGTACACACATCATGCAGGAAGTAGAAGCTATCTGCGACCGTGTGGTAATTATCAATCGAGGAAAAATCGTGGCGAATGGCACGCTTTCTGAACTCAAACAGGGTGGAAAAGGTATTGAAGATGTTTTCCGTGAATTAACAGCGTAAAATATTAGAACGCTGGTCTTTATGATAGTTATGATTTGTTATGAAGATAAAATCATATTTCATCATAAAAATCTTAAAATATCTGTGTTCTATTCTTTTTTGAAAAATCTTTTTAATCCTGTCGAATGCTCGAAATTTGTAGTTTTTCTTTAGAATCTTGCCTGACTGCTCAAAAAGCAGGTGCTGGTCGTGTTGAATTATGTGGTGGAATGTTTGAAGGTGGCACAACGCCTTCGGCTGGTTTGATTGATTTGGCTCGTCAGAATCTGACTATCAAATTATATGTGATGATTCGCCCTCGTGGTGGAGAATTTTGTTATTCTGATGCCGAATTTGAGGTAATGAAAGCCGATATTCTAACCGCCAAAAATCTCGGTGCAGATGGCGTGGTTTTCGGAATTTTAAACCCCGATGGAAGCGTTGATAAAAAACGTACCACAGAACTCGTAAATTTAGCCGCTCCGCTCAAAGTTACTTTTCACCGAGCTTTCGATGTTGCCAACGACCCCATTCAAGCTTTAGAAGACATTATTGATTGCGGTTGCGAACGAATCCTTACTTCTGGACAAAAAAATACCGCCATCGAAGGAATTGATTTACTGAAAACTTTGGTAGAAAAATCTCAAAATCGCATCGAAATAATGGCTGGAAGTGGCGTTTCGGCTCAAAATGCTCAACAGTTTTTAAATATTGGTCTTCATGCCTTACACATGACTGGTAAGGGAATCCAAGAAAGTAAAATGATTTTCCGCAAACCCGATGTGAGCATGGCAAGTGCCGCACTTACCAACGAATACGAAATTTATGAAGCCGATTTTGATAAATGCAAAGCGGTGGTTGAAATCATAAAAAAATAGGCATACGCCAAAAACGTATGCCCATTTTATGAAGTTTACAAGGGTTTTTGATAACTCTTGTACAGATTTTACTATCGACCGTCGTCTATGGACTATCGACTCTATCTATTTCTTCTCAGCCAATTCTGCGATTTTTTGGTGAATCATTACTTGGTTCGACATGATTTTTGAGAAACCTCTCACGTCATCGCCACTCCAAGCATTGTTCATTTCGCCGTAGCTACCAAATACTGGCGACATCAAATCGTAGTCAGATTTAATACCCAATAATTGGAAGTTATACGGTGCTAAATGCACACGAACTTCGCCACTTACGTGCGACTGCATACTTTCCAAAAACTTCTCAATATCACGCATCAAAGGTTCTAAAAATTGCCCTTCATGGAGCATCATTCCGTACCATTCGGCCAAGTTTTGCTTCCAATATTGTTGCCATTTCGAAAGTACGTGTTTTTCGAGTAAATGGTGAGCTTTAATGATAATCAATGGAGCGGCAGCCTCGAAACCAACACGGCCTTTGATACCAATGATGGTATCGCCCACGTGAATATCACGACCAATGCCGTAAGGTGAAGCTAATTCTGATAATTTACGAATGGCATCAACTGGGTTTTCAAAACTTTCGCCTGCTACACCTTTCAATTCTCCGTTTACAAATTGTAGGGCAATTTCTTCGGTACCAGTTTTGCTTACTTGCGTTGGGAAGGCACTTTCTGGTAAAAATTCATACGAATTCAATGTTTCACGACCACCAACCGACGTTCCCCACAAACCTTTATTGATTGAGTAAGCCGCTTTGTGCCACTCACGCACCACACCTTTCGACTTCAAGAATTCGATTTCGGCCTCACGAGATAATTTTAAATCTCTAATCGGAGTAATGATTTGTGCATTGGGCAATACGATTCTGAAAACCATATCAAAACGCACTTGGTCGTTTCCTGCACCCGTACTTCCGTGAGCTACGGCTTCTGCTCCGATTTGCTTGGCATATTCGGCAACCGCAACCGCCTGAAACATACGCTCGGCACTCACTGAAAGTGGATAAGTATTATTTTTTAGGATATTACCATAAACCAAATAACGAATACATTTTTGGTAATATTCATCTACCATACGAGCGGTATAGTGGTTTTTTACTCCCAATTCGTAAGCTTTGGTTTCAATATCCTTCATTTCTGCTTCCGTAAATCCACCCGTATCAACCAATACCGAGTGAACTTCATGACCTAATTCTTCGGTCAAATATTTTACACAAAAAGAGGTATCCAAACCTCCACTGTATGCCAAAACAACTTTCATAAGCCCAAACTGGCAAAGCCAGAAAATTAAGAATTATAAATTAAGAATTAAGAATTTTTGAAGATTCAGTTTCTGAAATTCAGCTTTTTTGAAGTTTTCTTCAGAAACGCAACAAAATTTCACGCAAAAATAGGACTTATTAAGGTAAAATCTCGAATAATATTTAAAATTATTGTACTATTCAAATAAAACTAATTTTGAGCGATTGAATGATAGAATGTTTTGATTTTCAGCGACATTTACTCTATCATTCATTCATGCACTCATTCAAAATTATCGTGGAACGGTAAAATACATAATCGTACCGATGCACGAAAAGACGATATTGGGCAGCCAAACAGCCAACATTGCTGGCATATTGCCCGATTCAGCAATACCTTTCGACATAATGAAGAATAGAATATAAACAAATGCCAACACAAACCCGATGGCAATCTGAAAACCAACACCTCCTCGAGCCTTCCGAGCCGATACAATTAGGCCCATTAACGACAAAATAATTACGGCAAATGGCGTAACGATGCGTTGATAAAGTTCGATTTCAAAAGATTCAATTCCTTCTGCTCCTCGGCTTTTAATCAAATCAATGCGTTTGCGTAATTCGGGAATCGTAAAGGTTTCATAAACGTTGCGGTCACTCTCAAAATCACTCGGTGAAAGATTAATGACCGTATCTTTTGATGCCGTATTATAGATAAGTTTATCTTTCATGATGCCCAAAGTCCGAATCTTGTAGTCAGAAATCTTCCAGCGTTTGGTGCTGTCATTCCATTCGATTCTTTTGGCCGAAAGTTTTTCAATGAGTTTATTATCAGCGATTTTTTCGAGCGTAAAATCATACCCAGTTTTAGTTTCATTATTATAGCTCGACATGTAGGCGTAAGTGTTCGGTGCAACGGCCGTATGAAAATCTCGGTCGGAGAAATAAAATTTATCGTTGATATAAGTAGCTTCAAAACCCAGTCGAACTTTATTGGCTTTGGGTAGAATCCA
>NZ_JBMLRC010000424.1:11479-16809 GCF_049241225.1 Emticicia sp. | reverse complement strand
TGATATAAGTAGCTTCAAAACCCAGTCGAACTTTATTGGCTTTGGGTAGAATCCAACCAACCATCACAAACGACAAAACCGCTACCATCGACGAAGCAATAAAATAGGGGAGCATCAATCTCCGAAAACTCGTTCCGCTACTCAAAATCGCTACGATTTCGGTATGAGCGGCCATTTGAGCAGTGAAGAAGACCGTCGAGATAAAAATCATCAACGGACTAATATAGTTTGCCCAATAAGGAGCAAGATTCGCATAGTACGAAAGCAAAATTGCTCGCATTGGAGCACTTTTCTGAATAAAGTCATCGTTTTTTTCTACGAAGTCAATCACCATGATGATAAGCACAATGACCAATACCGCAAAAAAGTATGTTTTCAGAAATCGCTTGATTAAATATTTATCGAGAATATTCATAATACCCCCCCGCCCCTAAAGGGGAGCCAAGGTTTTTGATTTATAAAATTTTATGCAAAGATACAGATTGTAGGTTTGGGAATGGGTTTATTAAGAAGTATTAACAAAAATCATTCGATTTTTAGGCTGATGAATACAAAATATTCTTGAAAAAATATAATATTTATTATTTTTGAAACAAATAAGAGCCTTATTACGTTTTCAGAAAAACCAAAAAATCTCAACAGTTATGCTAAAAATCACAAAAACATTCTTTCTAAGTATTTTATTTTTCTCTCTAATCAACTCAAACCTTTTTGCCCAAAGTGCTGATGCCGTGGTAGGTGTGTGGAAAAACGGCGAAGGAACAGGGATGGTACAAATCTATAAAAAAGGCGATAAATATTTCGGTAAATTAGTCTGGTTGAAAGTTCCAAACGACCCTGACGGTAAGCCACGAACCGATATTAATAACCCTGAAGCAAAATTACACAGCCGCCCTTTAAAAGGTTTAGAAAACCTGAGAGATTTTGTCTATAAAGGAGAAAATAAATGGGAAGATGGCAATATCTACGACCCAAAAACTGGCAATGATTATTCGTGCGAAATGAAATTAGTTGATGAAAACACGCTCGAAGTAAGAGGATATATCGGTGTTTCGCTTTTCGGAAGAACTGACGTTTGGAAACGCCAAGTAAAAAAATAATTGTGGAGCGAACATCCTGTTCGCTTAAATAATAAAAAGCTGTGTTGCTCAAAAATAGCAACACAGCTTTTTTATTAAGCAGATGATTGAAAATAGACTTTATTAATGAATGTTTTATGTTACTGTCGACTGTCGTCTATTGACTGTGGACTACTTTTACGGACTAACCAAATTTATACTAACATTAAAGTAAAGCGGATTTCCAAGCGAATTTACAATCAAAGGTTTTTCGTTTTTAACTGGATTTTGGGTCGAGAAACCATCAAAACGCCAATTATATCGCCAGCCAGCCTGTGCCGAAAGCCAAACAAAGCCCGCCAATTTCTTCTCGAAAGTAATTCTTGGTTTCATTTCTCCTCTACGCAAATATACGTCCTGCCCAGTATTGGCCACAAAGAAAGTATTTCCCTCAATTTCATAGCCCAACAACAAATACGAACTCGGACTGAAATTGCGACGAACATTAAATTTAGCAGGAAGGATTGTCTCGATACCCCATTTCTGATTAAACGTACGGTTGAGTAAAATCACAGGAATGTGCAATAGCTGCCCCGCACGATAAGTTCGAGTAACACCCACACCCCACATGAGATTATCGTTTTTCTTCCAACCGTAAATAGCCGTGCCGCTATACGTCATTCCTTTAGCGTCTAAATCGCCTAAGTTTCGGTAATTTCCGTTGAGGTCGGCATTTGCCTGGATAATCATAAAGTGCTTATTATCAAATGGTTTGAATACAGTTGCGTTGATTCCTGTACTATTCAAAGCTCTGATACCCCCATAAAATTTTGAATTTTCGGGCTTTTCGAGTTTCGCCGATGTATTCCAAAAGTTAAATCCTAAATTCAATATAAAATTTGACCTCGAAATCACGGGCGTATTCAGCCCCAGTCTGATTCCTCCGAATGAATTGACATGAGTGCTGGCAATCGAAGTCATTGCTGCATTTTCCGAACTCAAATGAAAAGGCAATTGTGCTTCGTATCCAACCGAGATAAGTTTAGTAGGAGATAAATAACTCACTTTTTGCGTACAAAAAGTGCGAATATCTTTATTATCAGCATCGCCGAAATCATCAAAATTTATTTCTTCCGAATTTGTTTTAGTGGTATCTGTTTGGGCAAAAGCCAAGCCATTCAGTAATATCATGGCCCACAAAATGCAGTATTTTTTCATAAAAAGTATTTTAGTGTTTGATAAAAATAGGTAATAGATATAATTATTTGGTTATGAAGTATAACAATTCATATTAAACATTGTTTCGCAATATACGACAGAGTTTTGTAAAGTGTTTATTCTTCGATACTTACCAACAAATTTTTGGCTACTTCATTACTCACAAAAATGGTAGTTTTGCCATCGAGTAAAATGCTATATGATTTATCAAAATCACTAATTTCCAGTACTTTAAGCCCGCAACCGAGCGTAATTTGTTGTTTGTCAAGGTGTTGCAGAAAAGCAGGCGAATGCACCGAAACTCCCATCATCACCACCGATTGATTGAGCGGAATTTCTGAAAGTTTCTGATAACTCACCGAAGGCATTTTTCCTTTGGCGTCAGGAATTGGGTCGCCGTGAGGGTCAAATTTTGGATTTTCCAAGAAATCATCTAAACGTTTGGTCAATTCCTTCGAGTCGATGTGTTCGAGTTGTTCGGCAATATCATGAATTTCGTCCCAGCCAAAACCCAACTTTTCTACCAAAAAAACTTCCCAAAGTCGGTGTTTTCTAATCACACCCAAGGCAATTTGCTCGCCTGCTTCGGTCAGCGTAACGCCTTGATATTTGCGATAATTGATATAATTTTTCTCGGCCAGTTTACGTAGCATATCCGACACCGAAGCCGCTTTGGTTTGCGTGTGTTCGGCTAACTGATTGGTACTCACTTCATTCCCGTTGTAACGTTCGGTGAGTAAGTATATGATTTTGAGATAGTTTTCTTCGGTAAAAGAGATAAGTTGATTGTCCACAGTCGATAGACGATAGTTTTAAAAAAATAGCCATAAGCTCAAAGCCAATAGCCAACCACTAAACAAAAGTACATTTTTAGTCTAATCAAACAAAATTTTAGACTAATCTAAAAATATATTTTGATTGGCAAATTTTTTGTTTTATGTTTGTATTGAAAATTGTGGATTTACAACAAATGGAAAAAAACATCGACATAAAAAATAAAGCGTGGCGTTCGACAACGAGTAGTCTGTCACTACCCGAAGTTCACGGTAGCATCACGGTTCATACAAAAGGTAGTTTTTGGAAAAAAATGTCGGCTTTTGTTGGCCCAGGTTTGATGGTTGCCGTTGGCTACATGGACCCTGGCAACTGGGCAACTGATATTGCGGGTGGTGCAAAATTTGGCTACACACTACTCTCAGTTATTCTGATTTCTAACCTTTTTGCCATGCTTTTGCAGCATTTATCGCTCAAATTGGGCATTGCTACGGGCAGAGATTTGGCACAGGCTTGTCGAGATTCGTATTCAAAACCAGTATCATTTATCCTCTGGATTTTGGCCGAAGTAGCCATTGCTGCTTGTGATTTAGCCGAGGTTATCGGAGCGGCGGTTGCTCTTAATTTGCTTTTTAATATTCCACTTACTTACGGAATTCTGATAACGGCCATCGATGTAATTTTTATATTATTCCTCCAAAACAAAGGTTTCCGCATCATTGAAGTAATTGTTGGAGGTTTAATTCTGATAATTTTACTATGCTTTGGCTACGAAATTTTGGCATCTCAACCCGATTTTGTGGCAGTTTCGAAAGGATTAATTCCGAGTAGCCAGATTGTTACCAACCCCGAAATGCTCTACATTGCCATCGGGATTTTGGGAGCTACCGTGATGCCTCATAATTTGTATTTACACTCGAGTATTATTCAAACCCGCAAGATAGAAGATACGCACGCCGCTAAGAAAAGTGCCATTAAATATGCCACTATTGATTCTACGGCTTCGTTGTTTATTGCGTTCTTTATCAATGCCGCTATTTTGATTATGGCAGCCGCAACATTTCATTTTACAGGAAATAAAGAAGTGGCCGATATAACCGACGCTTATATGTTGCTCGACCCAATTTTGGGCGTAAAATTGGCAGGGCTTTTCTTTGCTGTTGCATTGTTGGCGGCTGGACAAAACTCTACACTTACAGGCACCCTTGCAGGACAAATTATAATGGAAGGTTTCTTGAATATTCAACTAAAACCGTGGCTCAGAAGATTGATAACAAGGCTTTTAGCTATCGTTCCAGCATTAATTGTGGCAATTATTTATGGAGAAAAAGGAACTTCCGATTTATTGGTTTTAAGCCAAGTGATATTATCCTTACAGTTGAGTTTTGCGGTTGTACCTTTGGTAATGTTCACATCCGATAAACTCAAAATGGGTGAATTTGTAAACCCAGCCTATGTAAAATATACCGCTTGGGTAGTTACAATTATTATTATTGCCTTGAATAGTTATTTGTTGTTTGATACCTTGTTTTAAATTCGGTTCAAAATATAATTGGATTGTTTGCAGAGACAAGTCATTGCCTTGTCTCTACCCAAAAAATAGGGTATAAAAACGAAGGCTTCGCTTTAAGCGAAGCCTTCGCGAAGATTCCCATCATTCCTATTTTCACCCCAACAAAACATCTACACCAATCTCAAACGCAGGTAAAATAGGTGCTGCCGAGCAAATATCATTTTCGATACAAATCTTTACATCACGGCGAGAAGTATAAACATGAACTGATTTATTCTCTGGAAAAATCAACCAAACCACTTTGCTTTGAATGCTGCCCTGTCTTTCTTTAAAGTATTCGCTAATTTTATCATAAATATGATTTACTTGGTCATTTTTAGAAATTATGATAATCATGAATGTAGGAACTGGCTCAACCTCATCACACTGTGCAATATCTTCGGCACTAAAAAACATCAAATCTGATTTTCTAATTTGAGAGTCAGATGCTTTATCCATTTCTTGCAAAAGCTCTCCGCCAATCCGATGAGCGTCTGTTTTTAAAAACAGACGATTTAAAATATGAATCAATTTTAAGTGTTGTCTATTCATTCTCAAATTTTATCAGTTTCTTTATTTCTGACCATGATATTGAAATTTATAATCAAATTTAACGAAAAAATCCATTCAGAATCCTTAGTTGACGCATTTTATTCATCAAACTAAGTCTCCATATTGCCACCCATCTTGTAATCTTTATAATCGTGCTAAAAATAATTATTTAAAAT
>NZ_JBMLRC010000424.1:1422-11379 GCF_049241225.1 Emticicia sp. | reverse complement strand
TATTGCCACCCATCTTGTAATCTTTATAATCGTGCTAAAAATAATTATTTAAAATTAATTGTAATTTTGACACTTAATAATTTACTTCGCACCAGATATTTAGTCATTCAAACGATTTCAAAACATCAAAACCATGTCAAATCTTAAGGTTACTCTTGGTCAGAAAGAGTATTTTCCGTTTATCAAAGAAGCAATTGCTTACGAAGGAAGAGAATCAAATAACTATTTAGCGTTTAAATATTACGATGCAAACCGTGTGGTAGCTGGCAAAACAATGGCCGAGCACCTACGTTTTGCAACTGCTTACTGGCATACATTCTGCGGTAATGGCGGCGACCCATTCGGCCCAGGAACAAAAGTTTTCCCTTGGGATGTAGCTTCAAGCTCAATGGATGCAGCGAAACAAAAACTCGATGCAGCATTTGAGTTTATGACAAAACTCGGAACGCCTTACTATTGCTTCCACGATACTGATATCGCTCCAGAAGGCAATTCTCAAGCTGAATTCCAGAAAAATTTAGAGGAAATCGTTGCTTTAGCAAAACAAAAGCAAGCAGAAAGTGGCATGAAATTGCTTTGGGGAACTGCCAACTTGTTTTCACACAAGCGTTATATGAATGGTGCTTCAACAAACCCTGATTTCTCGGTAGTTGCTCACGGAGGTTTCCAAGTGAAAAACGCTATTGATGCTACTATCGCTTTAGGTGGTGAAGGTTATGTATTCTGGGGAGGTCGTGAAGGCTATATGTCTTTATTGAACACAAATACTAAGAAAGAAATCGACCACTTGGGTCAGTTCCTTACAATCTCACGTGATTATGCACGTTCACAAGGATTTACTGGTAAATTCTACATCGAGCCAAAACCTTGCGAGCCGTCGAAACACCAATACGATTACGATGCTCAGACTGTAATTGGTTTCTTGCGTCAGTATGGTTTAGATAAAGATTTCCAATTGAACTTAGAGGTAAACCACGCTACTTTGGCTGGTCATACTTTTGCTCATGAGCTTCAAATGGCGGTTGATGCAGGTATGTTGGGAAGTATCGATGCTAACCGTGGTGACTACCAAAATGGTTGGGATACAGACCAATTCCCGATTGATTTGTATGAATTAACAGAGTCAATGTTGATTATCGTTGAGGCGGGTGGATTCAAAACTGGCGGTATCAACTTTGATGCGAAGACTCGCCGTAACTCAACTGATTTAGAAGATATTTTCATTGCTCATATCTCAGGAATGGATGCGTTTGCTCGTGCATTGTTGATTGCAAACGATATTCTTGAAAAATCTGAATACAAAAAACTTCGTGCTAATCGCTACGCTTCATTTGATAGCGGAGACGGTGCTGCTTTTGAAGCTGGTAAATTAGGTTTAGCTGACTTGCACCGCATTGCATTGGCAAATGGTGAGCCTCAACAAATCAGCGGCAAGCAAGAATTATTTGAAATGATTATTAATCAGTATATTTAATTCAATTAAGACGGGGTCGCCCGTGCGATTGAGAATGAGGAATTAAGAATGTTTTTAAGATTTGGGGCTTTTATATCCATTCTTAATTCTTAATTCCTCATTCTTAATTTATTCAATACTTCACTCCATTCTTCTCCAAAATTCCTTTCGCATTGGCGTTACCTTCCTTGGCAGATTTTATGTACCATTCGGTAGCGGTTTTTATATCTCCACGAGCCACGTAATTGATACCGATATTATATTCGTATTCGCCAGTTTTGTCTCTTTCTGCTCCTTTTTTCCAGTAACTAACTGCTTTGTCATCTTGCTTCAGGTCAACGTACGTAACACCAATATTGCGGTAGGCTGTCAAATAATCGGGGTTTTTAGCTAATAGAGCGTCTAATTCCTTTATTTCTTGGTCATATTTCTTTTCGAGTCTGTATGTGTAAGAATGATTTAGGTAAGCATCCCAAAGCTGCGGATTTAGCTTAATGGCATCATCAAAAACTTTGCGAGATTCCTCAAACCTATTCAAACCCGTGAGCGATAAGCCCCAAACATTCAGATATTCGGCATTTTTGGGTTCGTTGGCTACGGCTTCACGGTAGTATTTTTCGGCTTCTGCCATATTTCCTAAGCGATAATGAGCAGTTCCCAAAAGCCAGTTGGTGCGGTTGGTTTTTGGTAAATATTGGGTTGCTCTTTCAAAATATTTGAGAGCAGTTTTGCTATCGCCTTCATCCAAAAACATTGAACCGATTGTACGGCAAACATCTCCATTCTTAAAGCCACCATCATCGGCACGCATCAAATAGCCTTTTGATGTCGGAAACTCTTTATTTTCTAAGTAATACCAGCCCAAATTACTCAAAATCATGGCATCGTTCGGGAATTCTTTATCGGCTGGTGTAAAGAGTGTCAAGCCATTCTTCCAAGTACCTGTTTGTTTGAAACTCAAGGCACACAAACCCAAAGCAACGATTGCAAAAACTGGCAAAGCTGCTTTGCTTTTTTGGTAGAAACGATTGAAAGCAAGCCCCAATAAAAACAATGGCCCGATGGATGAAAGATAGTAATAACGGTCGGCCACAATGGCACTACCCACAGGAAATGGAAACTGCAAAACCGTGGAAACTGCAATCAAGAAAAATGCACCTGCCCACCAAATACGTTTGTCTTTTCGGCCAAACCATAAGATTGCTCCCACCAACAGAATCACACCAAGAAAAGCTCCTGAATAAATAGCAGGAAGGCTTCCGTTTGGTTTTCCAGGATAAGGATAAAAAGCATAAAGTTTGAACGGAATGAGGGTTTTGACCCAATAAAAACAAAATGCATAGCACGACATCAAGATCCGTTCGCCCAAAGTATAAGCATTCGAAATCACCGAAGATGCATCGGCACCCGCGTCTTTTTGGGCGTGAGTGGCCATATAGGCAAAAATGAGTGTAAGAACAAAATAAGGTATTTTATTGATGAAAAGCTTCGCATTGATTGGCTTTTTCAAGAAACAATAATCAGTAATAATTAGTAAAGCGGGTAAAACCACCGCCATACCTTTCGACAAACACGAGGCCAAAAATAGTAGGATAGAAACTGCATACCATTTTTTATCTTGGGTTTCATCGAACTTGATGTAGTACCAAAGAGAAAGCAATAAAAATATGGTATAAAGTACGTCTTTACGCTCAGCTGCCCACGCTACCGACTCGACGTGAAGTGGGTGAATGGCAAACAAAGCTCCTGTAAAAAACGCTACCCAAAAGCCACCGTTGAGTTTCTGAATAAGCTTGAAAACCAACCAACTATTGAGCGTATGCAAGATAAGATTATCGAGGTGATAGAGCCACGTTTGTTCTTTCACGAGTGCGTACTCGATGGCGAGCGAGAGCATCGTAAGTGGGTGGTAGTTACCCACGTGGTATCCGGTTAAAAGCCCTTTAAGGTCGAAGTTTTTTACGTATTCGTTGAGAATGATATACGGTTTATCGTCCCAAACGAAAGTATTTTGCCATACTGGAGAATAACTCACAAAAATAAGAGCCGCAAATATGGCTGGAGTCCAGCGAACAAGGTTTTGTTCGAGAGATGTGCTGGCTTGTTGATTATTGGCCGATTGCTCTACGGCCACTGACTGCGTGCCTTCTTTCTTAGCAATGGTTTTTGCTTGTGGTTTTTGCTTTGCCATTTCAATGGGTTATATTAGGTTACACAAAAATATTTCAATTATCTTGCCAAAACAAGCCCCTCCTCAGCCCTCCCCGATAGGGAGGGAGCAGAAGTTTCGGTCTAACTATCAAAAGAATGGGGCGAATATAGCTGTTTTATCAAGAAAAATTAAGAACTTTGGCTGTTCTTTGGCAAGAATCTTGCGTCATTGACACTTGCAATATTTAGTGTTTTTTAGCGTTGAAAAGCTACTACAAAATTTAAC
Source organism: Emticicia sp. (assembly GCF_049241225.1). Taxonomy (NCBI): domain Bacteria; kingdom Pseudomonadati; phylum Bacteroidota; class Cytophagia; order Cytophagales; family Leadbetterellaceae; genus Emticicia; species Emticicia sp. The sequence goes on along the minus strand of NZ_JBMLRC010000424.1, from coordinate 7,489 downwards.
AATGAGATTCAAACAAATCATATATTTAGCTTTGGTTGCCTTGCCGATGTTTTCGGAGGCTCAGAAAAACAAAAAAACTGAGAGTGAAGGCATTTCGGAGAAAGATTTAAAATCAGAAGCGTATTTCGTAGAAGGCATGAAATATTACATTGCCGAAACCTACGATAAAGCTATTCCATTGTTCAAAAAAGCTGCCGAAGGTAATCCCACAAGTGCGGGCGTAAACTATATGGTTGCGAAGGCATACTACGCCAACAGCGACCTTGCCAATGCGACGGTTTACAGCGAAAAAGCCCTCAAACTCGATGATACCAATAAGTTTTATAGAAAATTTTTGGGCGAAATCTACACCAAGCAGAAGCGATACAAAGATGCGGCCGAAATGTACGAGAAGTTGGCTGATAAATTTCCGCAAGATGTTGACAACTACCTCGACTTATCGAATGTCTATATTTTGCAAGAAAAATTTTCGGATGCCGTTGATATTTACAACAAAATTGAGCGTACGATTGGCGTAAGTGAAGAAATCACTCGCCAAAAACAATTGATTTATCTGAAACAAAATAAACTCGAAAAAGCCATCGAAGAAGGCGACCGTCTGATTGCCTCTGAGCCAACCGAACCCGAATACGTGGTGCAACAAGCTCAGATTCTTATCTCGAACGAACGCTACGACCAAGCCATCACGATGTTGAAAAACTCGTTGAAGAAAAATCCAGATTTTGCCGAAGCTCACGTTTTATTGGCCGAGATTTATCGCAAACAAAATGAGCTTGAAAAATGCAACGAAGAACTTCAAGTAGCTTTTGCTAATAAAAATCTTCCTGTTGAGGTTAAATTCAAGATTTTGAGCAGCTATATGCTCATGATGAAAGAAGATAACAGCGACAAAACGCTCGATAATCTTCTGACGCTGACGCAGGAATTAATCAAACAGTCGCCAAATGAAGCAAAAGGCTACGTAGTTTTGGGCGATTTGCTGATGAAAAAAGGTGAAATGGCGACCGCTCGTGATAATTACGTGAAGTCAACGCAGTTTGATAAATCGGTTTTTGAAGTTTGGTTGGCAATCGTTGAGTTAGATGCTAAATTAAATCATATCGATAGTTTGGCAAAACATTCGGAAGAAGCCATCGAATATTTTCCGAATCAATCTTTCTTTTGGTATCATAATGGTTTTGCCAATTTTGCCAAAAAAGATTATCAAAAAGCTGTTTCTTCGCTCGAAGAAGCAAGAAATTTATCGGTTGATAATGCCGAATTGGGCAAGCACGTAAATGCACTTTTGGGCGATACTTACAACGAATTAAAGAAATACGCCAAGTCGGACGAAGCATACGAAGCAGTTTTGAAAACCGACCCCGACTACGAACACGTATTGAATAATTACAGCTATTATTTGTCGATGCGTAAAGATAAACTCAGCCGAGCGGTGCAATTATCAACTCGCTTGACCGATAAATTTGGCGATAATGCAACGTACCTCGATACACACGCATGGGTACTTTACACCATGAAAGAATACCAAAAAGCACGTGAGTTTTTGGAGCGTGCCTTGAAGCAAGAAAAAGGCGTAAGTGGCACAATCGTTGAGCATTATGGCGATGTGCTTTTTCAGCTTGGCGAAAAAGATAAAGCCATTGAACAATGGAAAAAAGCTCGCTCAATGGGCGAAAATAGTACAAATATTGATAAAAAGATTCAATCTGGGGCTTTGATTGAGTAAATAACTGGTAGTTGTTATTTGATAATTCTTGTTTTACCTCAAAAATGACAATATTTAATAATTTTCAGGTTAAAAAAACGAATGAATAAACCCAAATATCTTTACAAGACAGAAGAACAACTGATGGTTTTTGAGTTCATTAGTGAAGGTTCAAAGGGAATTGTAAAGAAAATGATTACATATACCTACACAGGTTCGGAGAACATTTACAACTTGGGGTTTGGTGACTACGATGAAGCAACAAATGGAATTGATGATAAATCTGTTACAAATAATGGTGATAGCCAAAAAGTTTTAGCAACAGTTGCCTCGACTATTTATGCCTTTACTGAAAAATACCCCGAAGCTTGGATTTTTGCAACAGGTAGTACAAGTGTTAGGACACGCCTTTACCGAATGGGAATAACCACAAATATTGAAGAAATCAAAGTTGATTTTGATGTTTACGGGCTAAACGCTGAAACAGATGAGTGGGAAGAATTTATAATTGGAGAAGATTACTTAGCATTTTTAGTTACAAAAAAACATAATAAACTTGCACTATGACAATGATAGAAAAATTAAATCAATCGAAAGTGCCAATACTAATTTTTGACAAGCGTTTGGAGCAATTTCGAGATAAAAATTTATTTCCTGAAAAATTAGAACAAGCAAAAGAAATTTTGACCAAATATGGCTTGCCAAAAAATAAGAAATAAACAGGTGCAACTTGTATAGAAACCTCTTAATGCCAAACCTTGGCAGTCCACAGGATTTGAGTAGAGAAATAAACTAACCATAAAATGTCAAAATATTCTTTTCTGATAATTAGCTTTTTTGTGATTCTTTCGGCTTCATCTTGTAAGCGACATAAGATGCACAAAAAAGATATTGTTGCCGTTGATACGCTGGCATCTCAACCGATGAAGGCCGAAAAACCAGTTTTAGTGATTGATGAGGGCAATAAAGTAGAAACTTCTAAAAAAGAGGTAGAGACTCCCTCAGTTGCTAAAATCGATGTAAAACCCGCCGAAATTGATTTTAAATATCTCAATATCAAATCAAAAGTAAATTTCTCGTCAGGTGGCGAAGAGCAGAGTTTTCCTGTAAATATTCACATCAAAAAAGATAGTATTATTTGGCTGTCGATTGTGGTGGGGCTTGAAGGTGGACGAGGTATAATTACCAAAGATTCGGTTATTTTCTTAGACCGCCTGCACCGTACTTATTATAAATACGATTTTGCGAGTTTGAGTAAACAGTTCAATTTTAATCTAAATTACGACCTCGTTCAGTCGATTCTGATTGGAAATATGCCAATTAAAAAACGTGAAACCGATGTGGTGGAGAAGCAAGATGGAAACTTTGTGATAAAGCAAAAAGAAGGTTTTGTGAGAATCGAAAATAGTATTGCCGAAGCCAATCTAAAGTTACAAAAAGTAAATGCCAGCGATGAAACTGGCGATAGTAAAATGGAAATAGATTATTCTAATTTCTTGACTATCACCGATTTGATATTCCCGCAAGACATTAAAGCCAAGATTGACGCCAAAAAAGATGGCAAGGTTCTTCAAACTTCAATAAATTTGCAGCATAATAAGATTGAAGCACTCGACCAAAGTCCAGGTTTTGCGTTTAGTATTCCCAAATCTTATGTGCCTAAATAAATGCGTCGTCAGTACCGAAGGTCTGACGAAATAAATTCTCTCCTTAATTGCAATGGCTCTTAGAACCTTTATATATTTTTTTATTGGCGTTTTTGTGATAAGTACATTTTCGAGTACTGATGCCTTTTCCCAACGTAGAAAAAAAAGTAGAGCTCAACTCGAAAACGAAAAGCGAAGAAACCTCGAAAAAATTGCCGAAACTAAGCGTGCTTTAGAAAATACCAAAGAAAAGAAAGAAGTAACTGTTGGGAAGATAAAGGCAATCAAAGAGCAGATCTCGTCGCAAGAAGAGCAAATTGGCCTCATGGAGCAAGATATGGAGCTGATTGACATGGAAATGCAAGATATTGTTGATGCCAAACGTGGGCTCGAACAAAAGCTTGATACTCTCCAACGGGAATATGCTGCCATGCTTTACGGAGCATCAAAAATTAGCGGAAAAATCAATCAGTTGAGCTTTTTATTTTCGTCATCATCGTTCAATGACCTCATCATGAGGTATAAATACCTTCAACAATACACCGATAATCGAAAGTCGCAAGTGGCTCAGATGATGAAAGTGGTGGCTTTATTGCGTGAGCGACAAGCTAATTTAGAAGGTAAAAAATCTGATAAAAAACGAATTATTTCAGCAAAACTTACTGAGGCTCAGTATCTCGAACAACTCAAAAACCGCCAAACTGAAATGGTGGGCGAATTATCGAAAAAAGAGAAAGATTTGAGAAAAGAGATTGAGGCCACAAAAAAATCAGTGAATAAACTTGAATCGTCGATTGCGGCTGTGGTGGCACGAGAGATTGCTCGTAAGAATCGTGAACGAGAACTCAAGCAAGATCGAGAGGTGAGTTTAGCTAAAAATAATAAGGTAAAGAGGCCCGTCTCTAAGAAGACGACTAAAGACCTAGACGATGAAGAAACCGCTCTCGGAAAATCTTTTGCGGCTTCAAAAGCACGTTTGCCATGGCCGGTTCAGCGAGGTTTTATTTCGGATAGATTTGGCATTAAAGAACACCCCGTTTTGAATGGTGTTTTGATAAATAATAATGGTATTGATATTCAGACTTCGACCAACGCAACGGTTCGATCGGTTTATGCTGGTGAAGTAAAAGATATTTCCGAAATACCAGGTCTGGGGAATGTGGTTTTGATTCAACACGGAGAATATTTTACGGTTTATGCTAATTTGCGACAAACATTCTTGTCGGTAGGGCAAAAAGTTGGAGCAAAAGAAACCATCGGAACTGCGGGTGAATCAGGCGGAGCAACCGAAATAAACTTTCAGATTTGGCATAATAGTCAGCATTTAAACCCCGAAGGGTGGCTTGTTCCGAGATAAATTATTAATTGAAAATTGAAAATGTAAAATTGAGAATTTAAAATGAATTTGGAGTTGCCTAAGCAATACTTTCTTGAATTTTTAAATCATTCTACATTTTTAATTCTACATTCTACATTAAATCTATGTCTGTACACAATGAAATTAAGCGTATCACCACGCATACGCTGCAAGAAATGAAACGCAAAGGCGAGAAAATTGCCTGTTTGACTTCTTATGATTATTCAATGGCAAAAATCGTCGATGCGGCTGGCGTTGAACTGATTTTAGTCGGAGATTCTGCCTCAAACGTCATGGCAGGTCACGAAACTACGCTGCCCATTACGCTCGATAACATGATTTATCATGCACAAGCAGTTGTGAAGGGTGTAAAAAGAGCCTTAGTAGTGGTTGATTTACCTTTTGGTTCGTATCAGGGAAACTCAGAAGAAGCGTTGCGTTCGGCCATCAGAATTATGAAAGAATCGGGTGGACACGCGGTGAAATTGGAGGGTGGAGTCGAAATAAAAGAATCGATTGAACGTATTTTAAGTGCTGGAATTCCAGTAATGGGCCACTTAGGACTTACGCCACAATCTATCTACAAATTCGGTACGTATGCCGTGCGTGCCAAAGAAGAAGAAGAAGCCGAGCAATTGATAGCTAATGCTAAAATGCTCAATGATGTAGGTTGTTTCGGAATGGTTTTGGAGAAAATTCCAGCTGCTTTAGCCAAAAAAGTAACCGATTCGGTGGCAATTCCAACAATCGGAATCGGTGCAGGAAACGGCTGTGATGGACAGATTTTGGTCGTGCATGATATGTTGGGTATAAACAAAGACTTTTCTCCACGTTTCCTACGCCGCTACGCAGATTTGCATACGATTATGACTGAAGCCGTAATGAACTATACAAAAGATGTGAAATCGTCTGATTTTCCGAACGAAAAAGAATCTTACTGATAATATTTACTCAAACTTGAACCAAAATATTTGCAATAGCGTTGCATTAATACTTATCTTTGCAACACTATTGCAGGCAAGTTTCTGCTTGCGATAAATTATAGAATTCGAGTTTTTTTATGCGGAAAATATTCACTCATTATCATACACTCAATAAAGTAGGTTTGTGGCTTTCAATACTCTGCACGATTCATTGTTTGGCGATGCCTTTTTTGATGACCGCTTTACCATTTTTAGGAGAGAGTTTTTTGAGCGAACAATCAGAAATGTATTTGATTGGTGCGAGTGCAGTTTTGGCAATTTTCTTATTGATAAAAGATTACCGAAACCACCAAAATCCATTGCCTCTTCGACTTTTAGTTATTGCTCTTTGCTTCAATTTTGTAGGTTTATTCTTAGCCAAAGGCACATACGAAAT